>JBIIUD010000247.1:0-5123 GCA_044340175.1 Verrucomicrobiaceae bacterium | reverse complement strand
CTGAACACACGGGGGCTTGCCGCAGGTCAGCCAGGCAAGCTTTACGACGATTGGGTGAAGGACGCGATTCGCTCACACATGCCGTATGACGAGTTCGTGCGGCAGTTGATCACGGCGAGCGGTTACATGTGGGAAAATGGCGCGGTTGGTTTTTATGTGCGGGATCTCGGGATGCCGCTCGATCACATGTCGAACATGACGCGCATTTTTCTCGGCACGCGGATCGAGTGTGCGCAGTGCCACGACCATCCGCTGGAGCCGATCACGCAGAAGGATTTTTACCAAATGACGGCGTTCACCTTCGGCGTGAGCAATCTCGGCAAGCCCGGTGGGTATTCGCCAGCGAATGTCAAACAATGGCCGGCACTCAAAGTTAGGCTGGCCGAGCTTCAAAGCGACAAGCAGCTGGACGATAGCGTGAGTTCAACGATCGCGCCTTTGAAGCGGCTGACGACGGATACCACGATGCTGCTGAAGTATCCCGAGACTTATCCATACGACGCCGCGCTCCGGGAAAAACCGGTGGAGCCTCGCACACTCTTCGGCGACGAGGCCGTGATCACGGATGGGAATCGGCGCAAGGCCTTCGCAGAATGGCTCACCTCCCCGCGAAATCCGCGTTTCGCGAAAAACATCGCGAATCGGCTCTGGAAGCGCGTGATGGGCGCGGGTTTGATCGAGCCGGTGGATAGCCTCTCAGCACTGCCGAAACCAGAGCATGCGGAGTTGATGGATTTCCTCACGCAGACGATGATCCGCCTGCGCTTTGATGAGCGGGCTTTCATGGCGGTGCTGCTGAATACGCGACTGTATCAAAGTGACGCCGTGCGCGAGACGCCGGAGCCTGCGGCCGCGTTTGCGCTGCGTGGTCCGCAACTGCGGCGGCTCTCGGCGGAGCAGATTTGGGACTCGCATCTCGTCATGCTGGCACAGGACATGGATGAACGCAAAACGACGTTTCGCCTCGAAGGCGTGCTCGACCCTCAGCGCTTGCGAAAGCTGACCACCATGACGGCGGATGAACTCATCGCGCAGGCTCGCCTGGATCGCGCTGAGCACACACGCGGGCGGGAAATCAATCTTCGTCGGGCGGAGCAGCAAAAGGAACGAGCCGCTGCCAAGGCTCGTGGCGATGAAAAGGAAGTGCAGCGGCTGGCGGCATTGCATGCGAAGCAGAACAAGGAACTGGCCAGCTCCGACATGAAGGAGATGAACTCGGAAGCTGGTGAAGAAGGCGCGGCGAAGGAAACCGATCCGCGCTGGAAATCGCTACCGCCCTCATTCATCCGCGCTTCGGAGATGCCGCTGCCACTGCCTTTGGGCCATTTCCTGCGCCAGTTCGGCCAGTCGGATCGTCGCGAGATCGATGCCTTCAGTCGCGATCCGAACACCACGCATTCTCTTGCGCTGATGAATGGCGAACTGACCACCCGTGTGCTCGCCGACGATTCATATCTGCGTCGTCAGATTGCAGCGAGCAAAGCGGTGGGCGAGCAGCGCACACAGCTCATCTACCGTGCAATCCTCATCCGCTCGGCGACTGCGGAGGAGCTCGCGGAGATGGCCGCGATGACCAAAGGCAGCCCGACTCCCGAGCAGGATATCATCTGGGCGCTGCTCAACTCGCCGGAGTTTCTTTTCCAACGTTAATTCGATATGAAACGCAAAACATCTGGATGCATATTATTGTTCTTTGGAGCCTCATTACTAGTCTTCATCGCATGTGGCTTTGATTACAGTCAATATGATGCCGAAATGAGCTACAAAGGCCCATGGGTTGGTGTTGAGTTCTCTAGCGAATGGGGAACGAGAGTGCCTTACCAAGCTGGCATGACCTTACTAGATGCAGTGAAAACGGCGGTTGAGGACCAAATCCGCATCGGGTCTTCGGCGGAGCCACTTAGAAGACGGTTGGGCGCAATAGATTCAGCCCGATTGTTACGACGACATCCATGGTCTTCACGAAGAGCGATTGCGAGAATGGCAATCATTCCAATCCTTGTTGATTCACCGCTCCTCTTTGACGACGAAGCACTGGAAGGCCCAAAGAGTTCCTGGCTCCTCCAACCAGGCGACTATGTGACATTTGAACCCCGCCCATGAACTCAGACCTCAAAGACATCAGCCGCCGCACCTTCGTGGAGCGTTTTACCAAAGCCGTCTTCGGCGTCAGTTTGCTGCCTTCGTTCAGCGGACTGCGAGCAGCGGAGAGCAAACTCGGCGGCAAGGCGAAGAGCGTGATCTTCCTCTACTTGCGCGGCGGGATCTCTCACATCGACACCTTTGACCCGAAGCCTGGAAAGCCCGAGATGGGCGGCGTGAAGGCCATCGCGACCAGTGCGGATGGAGTGCAGGTATCCGAGTGGTTCCCGCGCATGGCCAAGCAGATGCACCACGTCTCGCTCGTGCGCTCAATGACTTCCACGCAGGGCATCCATGATCGCGGCACCTACCTCGCGCACACGAGCTACTTCATGACGCCCACCATCACGCATCCGTCGCTCGGTTCGTGGGCGGTGAAGCTGCTCGGTTCGGCGAATGCCGTGCTTCCCGGAAACATCCTCATCAATGGCAGTCCGCAGCATCCGCGCAGCGGCTACATGCCGACACATCTCGCGCCGTTGCCGATTGTCGATCCTGGTGCGGGCCTGCAAAACGCTGCGCTGCCAGCGAAGATCGCCGAGTCGGATTTCGAGCGACGAGCCGCGCTGGCGCAGGCGATGGGTGCTCGCTTTGTGCAACAGACGCCGCATCGCGATGCTGCCGCCTATCTGAAAGTGCAGCAGGACGCCGCCGCACTGATGAAGAGCGAGGACTTGAAGGTGTTCGACATATCGCGCGAATCCGCCGAGACACGCGCCGCCTACGGCACGCACACCTTTGGCAAAGGCTGCCTGCTCGCACGGCGGCTCGTGGAGAGCGGCGTGCGCTTCATCGAGGTGGAGGACTCGCACAACTGGGACACGCACAACGACCAGATCAAATCCATGCAAAACATCACGCCCGCCACGGATCAAACCATGGCGGCGCTGCTTGAGGACCTGCATCAGCGCGGCCTGCTCGCCAGCACACTCGTCGTGATGGCCACCGAGTTTGGACGCACACCGCAGATCAGCGATGAAACCGCAGGGCGCGGACATCACCCCGGCGTCTTCACTTGGTGGCTCGCCGGTGCTGGAATGAAAGGCGGTTACGTTCACGGCAGCTCCGACGAGATCGGCGAGCGTGTCGCGGAGAAGCCTGTTACCATGCAGGATTGCAATGCAACCATCGCGCAGGCCATGGGCATCGACCTGCAACACATCGACCACTCGCCCTCTGGCCGCCCCTTCACCGTGGCGGATAAAGGTCAACCTGTGATGGAGGTTTTTGCGTGATGTGCGTCCGCATCCCTGTCTTCCTTGCACTCGCCAAAATAATCTTCTCACGCCTAACCATCTCCACCAATTACAAATTTATACCTTCATGAAAGCTCGACTGCTCGCCACCCTTATCGCCCTGACCCACGCCACGATCGGCGCCGCTGCCCAACTCGTGTGGGTAGAGGCGGAATCCTTTGATGCGCCCGGGGGCTGGGTCATCGACACCCAGTTCATCAACATCATGGGATCGCCCTATCTGCTGGCGCATGGCATGGGCAAGCCTGTGGCGAATGCCAGCACGACAGTGAAAGTCCCTGCGGCAGGCACCTATCGCGTCTGGGTGCGGACGAAGAACTGGGTGGGCCCCTGGCAGTCTCCCGGCGCTCCGGGTCGATTTCAGATCCGCGTCGGCGAGAAGGTGCTCGATCATCAGTTTGGAGCGACAGGTTCCGACTGGCAGTGGGAAAGCGGATGTGAGGTGGAGATCAGCGGCACACAGACAACCATCGCTTTGAAGGACCTGACTGGATTCGATGGCCGAGTCGATGCCGTTTTGCTCTCGCAGGATTTGGCTTTTACACCTCCTGATGACTTCGAGAAAACCAACCAATTGCGCCGCACCAGTTGCGGCCTGCCGGAGGTCGCGCCCGAGACGAAGGACTACGACCTGGTCGTCGTCGGCGGCGGTTACTCGGGCTTGGGAGCGGCCATTTCAGGCGCTCGACAGGGACTCAAGGTAGCCTTGCTTCAAGATCGCCCAGTATTGGGAGGCAACGGTTCCAGTGAGGTTCAAGTCTGGGCGCAGGGTGGGACGCGTCGGGGTCTCTATCCACATCTTGGTGAGATCATCGAGGAGTTTGCGGATCGCGCCAGTAACAGTCCGGCCGCCGATCCAGCGGAGTTCAATGATGGCCTCAAGGAAAAGGTGGTGCGGGCAGAGCCGAACCTTGATCTTTTCCTCAATACCTTCGTTCACGGTGTGACAATGAAAGCAGACGGCAAGACGATCCAAAGTGTGACCGGGCTGGATACGAAGCAAGGGACGGAAACGCGCTACGTGGGCAAGCTCTTCGTGGATTGCACCGGGCATGGCACCGTCGGCTCACTGGCTGGTGCGGAGATCATGATGGAGGAAAAAGGCCGCATGGGCATGAGCAACATGTGGGTGATGAAAAACCTGCATCAACCTGTCACCTGGCCCGCCACACCTTGGGCGCTGCCTTTGACAATGGCTGACTTTCCCGAGCCGCATCAAGTTGCCCCGCCCGGCGAGAAGAATGATCGCAACACCACTGGCTACGACCTTGGTTACACCCCAGTGCGGAATCCAGAGGACTATGTGAGTGGTGAATGGTTCTGGGAAAGCGGCTTCGACAAGCATCCGATCAAAGATCTGGAATTGATCCGGGATCACAACTTCCGCGCGGTGTATGGAGCGGTCACCGCCCTGAAGACGCTGAAGGCAGAGCAATACATCCATCATGACCTCGTCTGGCTGGCCTACATCGGCGGTCCACGTGAGAGCCGCCGCATCGTGGGTGACCTCGTCTTCAATGGCGAAGACATGATCAAAGGCGTCTGCATCCCGATGGCTGCGTGCCCACCACCTGGTCTCAGGATCTGCATTATCCCAAACAGCAGTATGCGGTGAACTACCCGGACAATCCATTCATCAGCATCGCCAAACACGGGGATCACCCAGGGCGTAAAGAAGGTTATCCTGTGCCCTACCGTTGTTTCTACAGCAAAGACATCAGCAAT
>JBIIUD010000246.1:0-5142 GCA_044340175.1 Verrucomicrobiaceae bacterium | reverse complement strand
CGACAGCACCTGCTGAAATTCTTTTTCGGAGATCAACCAGGCCACCACCTGCTGGAGTTCCTCTCGTTTGGTGTCCTGAAAATGCCGCACGGCTTCGGTAATGATGGCGAGTCGGCGCTCGGGATACTGGCGCATGCGGAGTTGGAAGGCCTTGACCTGCTGCTGGGTGGTGGAGCGCGGGTGTGACGTTAACCTTTCGATGAGGCGCGTCATGTCTTCGGGTGAAAGGACCGGAAAACCACTGATCAGATCAAGCGCGGAAAGACTGACGGCGTCCGTGCCTGAGGATAAATCCCAGAGCAGAGCCAGAGCTTCGCCTGTTTCTGCGGCTGATTCGGAATCGATTTGCAGACCGGCCAGTCGCAACAAGCTCTGGCGATCTTCGGGGTGACTGGCGGCATAGGTTTTGAGTTTGCCTAGAAGAGCGTTGCGGAAATCGCCGTCGCCATAGACCTCCTTGGCGAGACGGAGAGTCTCTTCCTGAGGGGCATGGCGGGTCATCCACGCATCAAGTTCCTGCCGAGCCTCTTTGTTGCGGTCGGCATGGACAAGGGCACGGATGCGCTGCTGCTCATCCTCGGGGGTGAGGGCTCCGTAGCTGCCGAGTTTGTCCCAAAAGTAGAGTGCCTCGGTGCGTTTGAGGCGGGTGAAAAACTCTGCGTTAAGGCGAATGGCGCCGAGGTTCTCAGGGGCAAGACTGTACGCCCGCTGAGAGATCATGATGGCGGAGACGACCTCACCCTGGTCGGCGAGAGAGCGCGCTTCTTTCACGAGCCGTGTGGCATACCAGTCCTGGCAGGCGTTGTAAATGGGGCGAGCGTAGAGAATAGCGGTGATCGAAAGACCGACACCGAGCACGATCACGATGGCAATGCCAGTCAGGCGGGAAGAGCGGGACTGGCGATCCCGGTCGGCCAGGGTAGGTGGGGCAAGCCAGCGCCAAAAAGCAACGAAAGGCCGCCACAAGATGAAGGGCGCTTTGGGTTCATTTGGGTTGATGGGTTGATTCGAAAGCATGGCTGACTGGAACCAGGTTCACCTTAGATCAGCCCAGAGGTACGTCACGTTGAAACTTTGGGCTTAGACCGGTTCTCGAAATGCTTGTCACCTTGCCCGGCGGCGGAGCAGCTTCAGTGGCTGCGCTCGCCGGATCAAAATGACGATCTTTTCGAGAACCGGTCTAACCCGGCAATTAAAAAAAGGCAGGCAATTGCGTCATGGGGCAGAGTTTCTTGTTTGCCCCGGCGCGGGACTGGCTATCATGGGCGGAGATGAGCGGAACTGTAGAAACTGTTTTAAATCCCAGCGTGCCAAGGATCGAGTCCGCGACCCTGGAGGACATGCCGCAGTTGGTTGAGCTGCTCAGCGCCCTGTTTTCAGTGGAAGAGGATTTTGTGCCTGATCCCAAAAAGCAAGAGCACGGCGTGCGCATGATTCTGGAACAGCCCAGTCGTGGGCGGATCTTTGTGTTGCGCACCGATCACATGGCCATAGGCATGGCCAACTTGCTGTTCACCATCTCCACGGCTGAGGGCGGGCTGGTGGTGTTGCTGGAGGATGTGATCGTGCATCCGCAGCACCGAGGGCAGGGGTATGGGGGGCAGTTGCTTGACTATGTGATTCAGTTTGCCCGTGAAAAGGGTTTCCGACGGATCACTCTTCTGACCGACCGGATCAGCGCTGAGAGCCAGAGTTTCTTCCAAAAGCATGGATTCAAGTTCTCGAGCATGATTCCGATGCGGCTGGTTTACCCTGAGAATGCGTAAACGCTTATCATGAAACAGGGGCCACTACCTCAGGCATTCGCGACGCACACGGTGGGCGTGCCGGACGGGCACGCTGAGTGGGTGCGGGACACTCAAGCAGGGGACTGGTTTGTGATTGCTCATCTGGCGTTTTTTTTCCTTCTGCTAGGCTGTTTTGCGTGGGCCACTTGGGGCATTTGGCGGCGCACCACACGGCCTGCGCCGCACATGCAGTTGATCATGGAATTAGCCGAGGAAGAAAGTCGTGATGCTCCAGCTCAGGGCGTGCATCCTAGCGGCACCGGTGGTGCCGTGGCGCAGCCTTGGGAAAAGGCGGAGGATTGGTGGAAAAAAGGCTGAACGCTTCTGGTCAGTGCGGCTGTCTTTAGACTGGTAGTCCGCTCGATTCTTCGATAGCTTTTCTTTTTTGAATTGCCCATGCTCAACCGCTGTTGCTTCCTCATCCTCCTGTGCTTGCTGCTGGGCAGGGTGCCTGTGCAGGCGCAGATTTCGCTGCAAGGGAAGGTCTTTGAACGCGCTGGGGCAGAACTGGGAACCCAAGGGGAGTGGGTGCTCTATGAAAAAGGGGCTCCCAAGAATGAAGGCACTCGCCGCTGGTTGACTCGACAGGTGCTGGTGGAGTGGCAGGCCGGTGCGGCGGCGGCGGATGTGCAAAACGTGGCCGGTGTCGTCAAATCGTCGCCGCGTGGCCGATTCTCTGTGGTGGAGTTTGCCGGTGCCGCAGATGTGGCTCTGGGCGGGGCGGTTCGGCTGCGGGCGCTGCCAGGTGTGCGCCAAGCGGAGCCGATGCTAGCGCGACAACTGTTTCGGCGTTGGGTGCCGAATGATCCGTTGTTTGCCCATAATCCGGCGGGTCAAGGCTACCAATGGCACCTCCGCAACACGGGCCAAAATGACGCTACTGCGGGCATCGATTTGAATGTGGTGAATGCTTGGGATCTGTACCGCGGCCGTGGCGTGCGCATCGGCATCATTGATGATGGATTGGAGATCCTGCACCCAGATTTGGCCGCCAACGTGGACCTGATCCACGACTACGATTTTAATGATGTGGACGATGATCCCTCTCCCGGTGTGGATGACGCTCACGGCACCGCCTGCGCTGGCGTGGCGGCGGCGGCGGGCAACAACAGCTTAGGCGTTGCCGGAGTGGCGCCGGAGGCCACGCTGGTGGGACTGAGACTGATCGCGGCCCCCAGCACCGACGCGGATGAAGCGGACGCCTTTGCTCTGCACAAGGACATCATCGACATCAAAAGCAACAGTTGGGGGCCCTTTGATAGCGCCTATGGTGCGGGCGGTCCCGGACCGCTGAGTCTGGCCGCCATGGAGGACGCAGTGACGACAGGGCGTGGCGGCAGAGGCACGATCTTTCTCTGGGCGGCTGGCAATGGCAGTGGGTCCGGGGATGATTCTAACTACGATGGTTGGGCCAACTGGCCGCACGCCATCGCTGTTTCGGCGATCAACGACAAAGGCCGCCCCGCGTGGTACAGTGAGCCAGGGGCGAACATCCTGGTGTGTGCGCCTTCGAGTGGTCGGCAGGGCATCACCACCACCGATCTCGGTGGCAGTGCTGGCTACAATGTGGAAGGTGGCACCTTTGAGTTTCCTGATCACAATGACCTCGACTACACCAACGGCTTCGGCGGCACCTCTTCTTCGACCCCGGCAGTTGCAGGTGTGGTGGCGTTGATGCTCCAGGCCAATCCCAACCTGACTTACCGGGATGTGCAGGAGATCCTGGTGCGCACTGCCGTAAAGAACGACCAATTCAACGGTGGCTGGGTGACGAACGGTGGCGGCTTTCACTTTCATCCCATTTACGGCGCGGGATTGGTCGATGCCGTTGCCGCGACCAACCTGGCGGCTACCTGGACCACGGTGGCACCGCTGCAGAAACGTTCGATTGCCGCGCTGGCTCTGGCGCTGCCCATCCCGGATGCGGATGACCAGGGGGTGGCGCACACCTTCACCGTGCACGCGGCGGAGAATCTCCGCTTGGAACAGGTCACGGTGCGCGTCAAAGCCACGCATCCTTATGTCGGCAATTTGGAATGGCGGCTGACGTCTCCCAGTGGTGTCACCACCCGCCTAGCGCGCGCCCGTTCGAATGACACCTCTGCGAATCTCGAATGGACCTTCATGGCCACACACTTCTGGGGGGAGCACTCCGAGGGTCAGTGGCGGTTGGAGGTCTTTGACCGCATGATTGATTACACAGGCACTCTGGAGGAGGCGGTCATCACCTTTCATGGCACCACCACGCCGGCCGCCCTGCCTTTGCCGGTCATCACCTCCCCCTGGATCATCGTGGGGCGCGAGGGTTGGCCGATCGACCACCGCGTGACTGCCTCCAACTTTGCCACCACCTTTGATGCGGCCACCTTCACCACAAGGCTGCCCACAGCAGGGCTATCCATCGACCCGCTGACTGGACTGCTCACGGGCACACCAACAGAGACAGGGCTTTTTGAAGGCTATCAAACGGCGACCAATCTCACGGGCATGGGAGCTGAATATGCTTATTTTTACATCCTCGCCGCCGCGCCGTCACTCTCGGTGGCCGTGGAACAACCGGAGTCCCTGAAGATCATCCCCTTTGGTTTTGGCGACCCAGTCAGCCAGACACTTGTCAGTCGTGACGGTGTGGACGCGATTGAGACGGCGAAGGTCGATCACGAAGAGTACTCTGGGATCGAGTTCACCGTCGATGGACCTGCGCGCTTGGATTTTCAGTGGAAGGTATCGTCCGAGAAGAACTTCGACTATCTCGTGTTCGTGGTGGATGGATTTGTGAAGGACTTCATCACCGGAGAGGTGGACTGGACGGCGTCTTCGACGGACATCGGCCCCGGTGCGCACAACGTGAACATCTACTACATCAAGGATCAGGCAGAAACAAAAGGGCAGGATCGCGGCTGGGTGGACGAGTTTGTGATTATGCCGATTTTGGAGGCTCCGGTGATCAACGTGGAAACGATCACGGCCTACGCGGGCATTTATTTCCGGTATCAGTTGGAGGCCACTCAGGCACCCACAGGGTTCACTGTCACGGACCTACCGGCGGGACTCACCCTGCACCCCTCCAGCGGACTGATTTATGGCAGCGTTGCAGCGGTGGGCAGTTACCCGATCCAGGTGCAGGCGACCAATGGCTTTGGCACGGTTACCGAGACGATCGTGATTGAAGTCGGCTCTATCGAACTGGGGTTGGCCGAGGCTCTGGATGTGCCGCTCCAGACAGTGACCACCACAGGGGACAAATCGTGGGAGCCTCAGCGCCTCTTTGCCAGTGATGGTGAGGACGCCGCCCGCAGTGGAGCGCTCAGCAATCTGGAGTCGACCAGCATGAGCACGGAGGTCACGGGGCCAT
>JBIIUD010000245.1:0-5144 GCA_044340175.1 Verrucomicrobiaceae bacterium | reverse complement strand
AGGGTTCTACGCTAACTTGATGACCAAACATCCGTTCTAATGAGTGATGTTTCGATTTCTGGCTTTACTTTATTGCCTCGCTTCTTGGGTCATGTCGGTGTTCGCTGAAACAGCTCCGCTTGTTCGTTGGGAGCCTCTTCCTGCGATCCCTGATCCAGAGGGTTTTGCGGCACCGTTTTCCGGGGTGCATGCAGACAAACTCATCGTCGCTGGCGGTGCCAATTTCCCTGACAAGAAACCCTGGGAAGGCGGCACCAAGGTTTGGTATGACGAGCTCTTTGTGCTCGACGATCCGTCCGGTTCCTGGCGCAAGGCAGGAAAACTGCCGCGACCCCTGGCTTATGGGGTTTCCGTTTCAACTCCCGAAGGTTTGATCTGCATCGGCGGAAGTGACGCCACGGGGCATCATGCGGAAGTCTTCCGAATCCAATGGGAGACCGATCGCGCGGTCTTCCATGAGCTTCCCAAGCTGCCGCAATCTCGCGCCAATCTCAGCGGTGTGCTGCTCGGACGCACCATCTATGTTGTTGGAGGCACCGAGAAACCGGATTCGCTTGTCGCTGCCAACTCAGTTTGGTCTCTCGACTTGGATGCGCTCGAAAGGGGGTGGCAAGAGCATGATGTGTGCCCTGGTCCCGGCCGCATGCTAGCTTCCACGGGAACAGCCGAAGGTTCGCTCTTTGTTTTCAGTGGAGCGGCGCTGAAGGCGGGGCCGGATGGCAAGGCGCTGCGGGAGTGGTTGCGAGATGGCTATCGCTTTACTCCTGGCAAAGGCTGGACGCGAATCGCTGACACGCCTCAAGTGGCCGTCGCCGCGCCGAACCCGATGCCAGTGTTTTCTTCATCGCGCCTTTTGCTGCTTGGTGGAGACGATGGCGTTCAGGTCAACACCGCGCCGACGGACCACAAGGGCTTTCCTCAAACGATCTTCGCTTATGATGTTCGATCTGATCGTTGGGCCCCGATGGGAGCACTGCCGGCCGGGCTGGTCACCACCTCGGCGGTTCTTTGGCGTGATCTTCTTGTCATCCCTGGCGGAGAGATCCGCCCTGGCACCCGCTCCAACCTCGTGTGGGCGACTCCGTTTCAGTGAAGTCAAGAATCGTCAATACCAAGTCAAAGAAAAGGAGTGCCTTAAAGCTTTACTCCCGGTGACTGGCCGCGTTACCAATGATCCCTCCAGGTGTCACCGCCCTGCTTCTTTTTTCTGTCCTTAGCCACCGCTCATGAGTCCCTCTGTTCAACCCCGCTCTTTCTCTCAAACGGCATGGCTAGTGGTCGGTCTGCTCTGGCCCGTGGCGCTGCTGAACTATTTGGACCGGCAAATGCTGGCTACGATGAAGACTTCGATGGTGTCTGACATCTCTGGTCTCACCACGGATGCGCAGTGGGGGTTCGTGCTAGCATCCTTCAAATGGGTCTATGCCTTCCTTAGCCCGATTGGAGGCTACATTGCGGACCGCTTCAGCCGCCGTCATGTCATCGCTGTCAGCCTGTTTGCCTGGTCGGTGGTCACTTGGATGACAGGGCATGTCACGACCTACAACGGCCTCGTTGCCACCCGCGCTCTCATGGGGATCAGTGAGGCCTTCTACATCCCGGCTGCGCTTGCTTTGATTTCCGATTTTCACATGGGCAACACGCGGTCACGGGCCATTGGCGTTCACCAGACCGGCATCTACTTTGGCCTCATTCTAGGAGGTTACGCGGGTTTTGTGGCAGATGATCCACAGCTCGGCTGGCGGTGGGCTTTTGACATGGCGGGTCTCGTTGGCGTGGTCTATGCCTTACCTTTGTTCTTCCTTCTGAAGAATCCTCCCCGGCAGCAAACGGAAGGTTCTGCTCTAGGCTCTGGCGCTGGCTCTCCTTTCAGTGCCGTTGGTGAGCTCCTCTCCAATCGAAATTTCATCCTGTTGGTGCTTTATTTTACCCTGCCCGCCATCGCTGGATGGGTCATCAAGGATTGGATGCCTGTTATCCTCAAGAATCAGTTTCATCTGTCGCAAGGTGAGTCGGGGAAGATCGCTGTGCTCTACGTGCAGATCGCCTCCATCGTGGGAGCCGTCCTGGGCGGGCTACTCGCGGACCGCTGGATGCGCCGGACAGCGCGCGGTCGCATCTATGCGAGCGCGGTCGGAATGGTGCTTTTTCTGCCTGCCCTGTTTGGTCTCGGGAATCCGGGCACCGTGGCACTGGCCATCACCTTCTTGATTCTCTTCGGTATCGGTTGGGGATTCTTTGATTGTAACAACATGCCTATCCTCAGCCAGATCACTCGGCCAGAAGTGCGCGCTACCGGTTACGGTCTGATGAACTTGGTGAGCATCTCCTGCGGAGGTCTCGGTGACTGGGGTTTCGGAGTGCTGCGGGATCGGGATGTTTCTTTGTCTCTGATCTTTGGTTGTTTCACTGGCGTTGCCTTGCTGTCGCTGTTGGTCGTGCTGCTGATTCGGCCAGGCGAGACGACGGTTGGAAAATCTGAGACGCCGTAGCTCTGGTCAGTGAGGTCGAGTTCTCTTTGCGGGCACCCGACAGTTCTTGTCGCCGCTTGGCGTTATCAATGGATGTGCCGTCTTTGCCTGTTACTCCTGTTCACCGCAGTTTCGCTGTTCCCTGTCACCGCAGCAGGGCTCCACATCGCCCTTGCTGGTGACTCCACCGTTGCCCAGCATCCCACCGACACGACCCAGGCCGGCTGGGGCGTCGCTCTGCCCCACTTCCTCAAACCCTCTGTCAAGGTCACTAACGTTGCCAAAGGTGGTGCCTCCACCCGCTCCTTCCGCGCCGGTGGTTACTGGGCCAAAGTTCTCGCTACCCAGCCCGATTATGTCTTCATCCAGTTCGGTCACAATGACCAGCCCGGCAAAGGTCCAGAGCGCGAGACGGATGCGGCCACGACTTTCCGTGATGAACTCCGCCGCTTCATCGACGAGACCCGTGCCATCGGAGCCCAGCCTGTACTCGTCACCTCCGTCGCACGCCGCACGTTCGGACCCGATGGTCTCCTCATCGATGCGCTCAAACCCTACGCCGAGGCCACGCGCATGGTTGGCAAAGAAAAAGCCGTTCCTGTCATCGATCTCCACCGTGCTAGCACCCTGCTTTTCTCCCAACGCGGTGAAAAGTTCTGCCAGCTCTATGCCCCCGACCCCAAAGACAAAACCCACTTCTCCCATGAAGGCGCCCGCATGATGGCGCGCCTCGTCGCCGAGGGGATCGACCAACAGGTGCCTGCCTTGCAGTCGTCTTTGCAACTTCAACCACCGTCGCCAGCGAACCTGCCGTTTGAGATCGCTCTGGAGACTGTCTCCAAAGGTTACGATGGCCAAACCTGCTGGGTCCATCCGCGCGCGGGAGTCATCCCAGGCCCAAGGCCCAAGGTGGTCATGACCCTGCAGAAACTCCTGCTCACCGGCAGCGATGTCTTCTTTGAGCTCAACGACACCCGCACCGATGACCTCGGGCAAAACTGGAGCCCGATCTCCCCGCATCCGGAGACCTTGGGTCGTCGTGAAGAGCCCGAGGGTGTCGTCGTCGGCACCTGCGACTTCACCCCGAAATGGCATGCCCAGACCGGCAAACTCCTCGGCACCGGCCACACCGTACGTTATCTCGGCGACAAAGTGATCCATGACCGCAAACGCGAGACCAGCTACGCCATTTATGACGAAGCCACCCGCCAGTGGAGTCCCTGGACCACATTGGAGATGCCGCAGGACCCGAAGTTTCAGAGCGCCGGTGCAGGCAGTGTGCAGCGGGTGGATTTGGACAACGGTGACATCCTCCTGCCCATCTACTTCAAAGGGAAGCAGGACAAATACTACCGCGTCACCGTTCTGCGTTGCCGCTTTGATGGGCAGGTGATGCGGTTCATCGAGCAGGGGAGTGAGCTCGTCTTGGAGGAAGGGCGCGGTGTTTATGAGCCCTCCCTCACCCGTTTCCAGGGGCGCTTTTACCTCACCTTGAGGAATGACACGGCCGGGTACGTCGCCGTCAGTGAGGATGGCCTGAACTTTGGCCCGCTCCAGCGGTGGCGCTTCGATGACGGCACCAAACTCGGTAACTACAACACCCAGCAGCACTGGGTCACGCATCGTGATTCCCTTTGGCTGGTTTACACCCGCCAAGGGGCTCACAATGATCACGTCTTCCGCCACCGAGCCCCGCTCTTCATCGCTCAGGTGGATCCCAAAACCCTCGCGGTCCTGCGTGCCACAGAGACCGTGCTCGTGCCAGAGCGCGGCGCGCGCCTGGGGAACTTTGCGGTGTGCGAGGTCAGTCCCGAGGAGACCTGGGTCACTGTCTCCGAGTGGATGCAGACCCACTCCCCGCACATCGTCATCCCACCGGAAAACGCCTTCGGTGCTGACAACAGTGTTTACACCGCCCGTTTGCGTTGGAAGCCCAAGGCCCCGTGAGCTGATCCCGCCAAAAAAAACGGCCCGCGCATCAGCACGGGCCGTTCGAAAGAGAAAGCGCGTTTTTAACGGCCGCTTAGAAGGAGAACCGGATACCGGCGAGCACCCCGTGGTGACCGCTGCCGTCCACATCCGTGGTCAGTTGGTAGCCGAGACGGGCTTGAATCAGATCGCTGAAGCGGAAATCAAAGCCTACACCGCCGCCCAGGCCGAAGTCAGCCACTACATCGCTGAAATTCACGCCGACTTGAGCCTGAGTGTAGAAGCTGATGACGTCATCGATCGGGAAGGCGAGACGCAGGCGGGGAGCCAGTGTGAAGACGTCATCCTTGCCATTGTAAAGGCGGCTGGAGGTGGAAAAGTTGTAGTCCAGCTCTGTGAAAGTGAGACCGAGCGCCAGAGTGGTGGCAATGCCGCCTTGCTCTTGGAATGCATAGCCGAGCTCGCCGTCCACGAGTCCACCATTGCCGCCGAGATCACCGTAGCCAAAGGCCACGCCACCGCCCACGCCGGCGATGAATCCCGACTCAGCCTGGACTGATGGGGTGAGGGTCAATAGGGAAAGCAAGGCCGCGCAAGTGAGCGAGAGTTTTTTCATGGTGATAGGTATGTTGATGTGGGTTGAGTTGTCAGTGATGAAAGCGGGCGAAGCATTCGCTGCCCACTGCGCGCCATTTTTCAAAACTCCACGCCAGGGTCAATGCTAAAATGCAGATGCCTAAACGA
>JBIIUD010000244.1:0-5161 GCA_044340175.1 Verrucomicrobiaceae bacterium | reverse complement strand
ATTGGCATGGTGGGAGAGTTCATGATTGCCGCCGCGAATCCCTTGCAGACTGCGAAACACGACGTTCGAAAGGTCATTGCTCAACATCAGAGTGGCCACTCGTGTGCGGTCCATTTGCAGAGCCAAGACCACGATGTCCAGCATCAGCCGCATGTGCTGTTCGGGGTCTGCTGGCAGACCCGCCTCAGGTCGCTTAAACGTGGCCTGCTTGACGGAGGGCTGCCACGTCAAGGCTGACTGTTCAGCTTGGCTGAGTTTTTCTGCCTTTTCCACCCGCTGCTCCAAGTCCCGCACCGAACCGAGATACTCATCGAGTTTTTGCGCGTCTCGACGGCTCAACCGATGCTTGAGGGATTTGGCATCTTCTAGGACGAGATCCAGCACGCTCTTGTCCCGCTGCCTCTGCGAGCCATCGTCAAAAAGCTGGTCGAAGGCTTGTTGCGGAAAAATCTCTTTGGGGGCCGGGGTTGTCGGACTCGCCCACGAAATGTAGGCAGAGTAAATGGAGGTAAAGCCCGAGTCCGTGGAGTAGCTCGGCCCTTCAGTACCGAGAACCAGACTGGACACCGGGGTGTTTCGGCCCACCTGCGCGGCGACCAATTGATCCATTGTGGTGCCCACCTCGATGTCAGTCGTCGTCTGTTTCACCTTGAGTCCGGAGAGCACGTTCATCTTCGGGTAATGCCCACCAGGCCCCTGGACGGTGGTGGGGTTCCACAGGCCCTTCATCACCAACACGCGATCCTTAAGGGCCTCCAAAGGACTCAGCGTCTTCAGCAATTTCATACCTCCCTCAGTCGGCTCAGCTCCCCAGTGGTGGGGATTGACTCCGTTGCCAAAAAACATCGCGGCCATTCGCCTCGGTGCTTCGGGCAGCTTTGCTTTGGAAACCGGCGCGCCGAAGGATGAGACCGACTCAAACCAAGGCAAGCCCAGAGCAATGCCAGTCCCACGCAAAAATTGGCGACGTGAATATCGTGAAGAGGATGTCATTTGAAAATAGAATAAGGAGGTCCAACACGATACGCAAGAAACGGGCCTTTCATTGCCTCCATTCGCCTGTCTGTCGGGCAAAAACTCATTGGAGACTCGGCGAAACGCAAAATTCACAACTGTTCGTTTGCGCAACGCCACCCCTTCTCCATACTCCCAGCACTCTCCATCCCCCTCCCGAGCGCCATGCTGTCTTTTCTCAAAATTCGTCACCTTGCCCTGGTTGAAGACGTCACCTGGGAGCTCGGCATTGGCCTCATCGGCGTCACCGGTGAAACAGGGGCAGGCAAGTCGATCATTGTCGGCGCCTTGAAGCTCATCCTGGGCGAGCGTGCCGACCGCTCGCTCATCCGTGCAGGCGAGGAATCCTGTGCCGTCGAGGCCAGTTTCCAACTGCGTGATACCCGCCGCATTGACACCATCCTCGCTGAATCCGGCGTCGAACCCTGCCTGGACGGCGAACTGCTCATCAAGCGCACTGTCACAACAAGCGGCACCAACAAACAATTCGTCAACTGCTCCCCCGTCACCCTTCAGGTGCTCAAAGCCATCGGTGAGCACCTCGTGGACCTGCACGGTCCGCACGACCACCAGTCTCTCAATTCCCAGGAACGTCAGCTCGAGATGCTCGACAAATACGCGGCAATCGAGCCCCGCACCGCCGAGTACCTTAACGCTTGGAAAGCCTGGCGCAGCGCTCTTGCCGAACTGCATGAGCTGGAGACCTCAGAACGCGCCTCTGAGCAGCAGATCGACATGCTGCGCTTTCAGGTCGCCGAAATCAGCGAAGCGCAGCTCAAACCTGGGGAAGAAGATGACTTGGAATCGCGTCATCGCATCGCTGCCAATGCCGCCCGACTCACTGAAGTCTGCGGTCAGCTCATGCAACGGCTCGGCGAAGGCGATGGTGGCCTGCAGGACGCTCTGCGCGAGGTGGCACGCCTTGCGCATGACCTCGAACGCATCGACCCCTCCACCACCGCTCTTTTTGAAGGCCTGCGCTCTGCCCAAGTTGAAATCCAGGAGCTGGAATCCAGTGTTCAAGATTATGTAGACGAAATCGAGACTGATCCGGCTGAGCTTGACCGCCTCGACCAGCGTCTCACCATTCTGCAGACGCTGAAGCGCAAGTATGGCAGCACCGTCGCCGAAATCATCGCCTATCACGACGACGCCGCGCAAAAACTCGCCCGCATGGAGAACCGCGGCGAGGAGCTGGAGAAGCTCAAAGCGATCGTCACTTCCCGGCGCGCCACGGTGGACAAGTCCGCCGCGATCCTCTCGAAAGAACGCGCCAAAGCGGCCCCAAAACTCGCCAAAGAAATCGCCAGCCACCTGACCGACCTCGGCTTCCAACGTTCTATCTTTGAAGTCAAACTGGTGCCCCTCCAGGAGCCGGCACGTCTTGGGGTTGAAGAGGTTGACTTCCATTTTGCCCCGAACCCCGGTGAGCCACAAAAACCCCTGCGCCTCACCGCCTCCAGTGGCGAAATGTCGCGCGTGTTGCTGGCCGTGAAGAGCGCGCTCTCGAAACAAGACACCGTTCCCCTGCTCGTGTTTGATGAAATCGACGCCAACGTTGGTGGCAACATCGCCGAGGCCGTGGGTCGCAAAATGTCCGAACTGGGAGCGACTCACCAGGTCATCGCCATCACTCACTTCCCACAGGTCGCTTCCTTGGCGCGCAGCCACTTCGTGGTGACCAAAGAAGTGGAAAAGGACCGTACCCGCTCGCAGATTCATCCGGTCGATGGCGAAACCCGCATCGACGAGCTTACCCGCATGCTCGGCGGCAATCCCAAGTCCGCACGCATCCACGCGGAGAGCCTGCTGGCGGGCGCTCAGTGACTGACGCCAGCAGCTCCTTCAACACAGGGCCAAAGACATCGGTCAGCCGGAAATCCCGTCCAGCATCGCGATATGTCCGCGTAGCGCGCCAACTCCAACCAATGGCGACCCCACCGCTCACCAAAATGGGGTGAGGCCAACAACTCATCCACCTTCGCCTCCAGCGCTGCTTTCGCATCCTTCGCAAAAGCCGCCGCAAATCGCTCCATCGCCTCCGGCCCTGACAGCAGGCCCGTCAGATCAAAAGGCAAGCGCCGCAGCACGGGATGCACATCGCCAAAGCACCGAACTGGACGCTTCACCGACTCCGGCAGCGATGTCACATCAAGCCCGGCGCGCTTTTTCGGACCTGCCGCCTCAGCCACCGGCAGCACCACCAACAGTACCGCCACCCAGTCCATGCCACATTGTATATGGAGTCTCATCGCGAAAAGGTACTGGGAAGCCAGTGAGCCTCCCCCCGCTGGTAATGACTGTTCCCTCCGCTTGTTGCCCTTTTCTCTCTGACCCATAGAAAAAAACTCCTATTCATACGGGAAAACACCGCCATCATGGAGTCGTTCCTGTCAGACGACCCGATCATGATCACCACCCTCATCGTCCTCGTCTTATTCGGTCTTCTGCTCATCATGCTGGAGGCCTTTGTGCCCGGCGGCATCCTCGGCACCTTTGGCGTGCTCTCCATCCTCAGCGCCGTTGCCGTTAGCCTTTTCAGCGACGATGTCGATTGGTCCTCCAGCACCCGCACCAGCGTCGCCCTCGGCATCATCATCTTTTCTGCGGTCGCCATCACGATTTGGCTGCGCTTCTTCGCCATCAAATTTTTCCACCGAGCCTTCACTCTGAAGACCACCATCGCCACTCCACCATCCCCAGGCAGCCTCCTGATCGGAGTTCAAGGCATCGCTACCACGGAGCTCAGGCCGCTCGGAAAGGTCGAACTCGACAACGGCACCCGGCATGAAGTTCGGCTCTTGAACGGCCACGCTCCTGCCGGTACCCGTATTCAAGTCATCACCACCGAACCCGGAAATCTTGTTGTCACCTCAGTTTAATCTCAACCCATCCCCTCAACCCTATGCCTGCATCTCTACAACTCTTCCTCATCGCCGTCGCCCTCGTCTTCGCCCTCATCTTGCTGCTCATCGTTGGCAAATTCTTCAACATCTGGCTCCGAGCCCGCATCGCCAACACCCCTGTCAGCATCGCCACCCTCATCGCCATGTGGCTGCGCGGCGTGCCGAATGCCCTCGTCGTGGACACCCGCATCACTGCGGCCAAAGCCGGCATCCCCATTCTCACCGATTCCCTTGAGGCCCACTACCTTGCTGGTGGCGACATCACCCAAGTCGTCCTTGCCCTCATCGCCGCAGACAAAGCAGGCATCCCTTTGAATTTCGACCGCGCTTGCGCCATCGACCTCGCCGTCAAAGGCACCGGCAAAACCGTCATCGAAGCTGTCCGCACCAGCATTAACCCCAAAGTCATCGACTGCCCTCACCCTGAAATGGGCCGCGGCGGCAAGATCGACGCCGTCGCCAAAGATGGCATCTCCCTGCGCGTCCGCGCCCGCGTCACCGTTCGCACCAACCTCGAGCGCTTCATCGGCGGTGCCACCGAAGAAACCGTCGTCGCCCGTGTCGGCGAAGGCATCGTCACCTGCATCGGCTCCGCCAATAGCTACAAAGACGTGCTCGAAAACCCCGACTCCATCTCCAAACTCGTTCTCAGCAAAGGCGTCGATGCCGGCACCGCCTTCGAGATTCTCTCCATCGACATCGCCGACGTCGATGTCGGTGACAACGTCGGTGCCAAACTTCAGTCCGAACAGGCCGAAACCGACAAAAAAATCGCCCAAGCCAACGCCGAAGTCCGGCGCGCCGCCGCCGTCGCCCTCGAGCAGGAAATGGCTGCCCGCACTCAAGAAATGCGCGCCCGCGTCGTCGAAGCCGAAGCCGAGGTCCCTCTCGCCATCGCCCAAGCTTTCCGCAACGGCCAGCTTGGCATCATGGACTACGCCAAGTACAACAACGTCCTCGCCGACACCGAAATGCGGAAACAAATCGGTGCGCCTTCCGATAGCGAAGGCAGTGACAAGCACTAATCCTCACGGCCCCGGCCCTTTGCAAGCTCCTACCCAACCACCATCACCATGCCTGACATCGACTGGGGACAAGTCATCTTTCTCATCCTCTTTGTCATCGTCGGATTTGTGCGCTGGCTGGGGAACCTGATCGAGCAGCGTAAGGAAGCCAAAGAACGCGCCAGCCTCTCCCCCGAAGAAATCGCTCGGCGGGAGGCCGCGTGGCGCAGGCAGGTC
>JBIIUD010000243.1:0-5182 GCA_044340175.1 Verrucomicrobiaceae bacterium | reverse complement strand
TCACCCTCACCCTCGACCTTCCCCCCAACGAAGACCCTGGCACCTGGGAAATCACTGCCACCGAACTCGCCTCCCGCATGACCACCACCCGCTACCTCAAGGTGGAGCCTTGAAAACCGAGCTTTGATGAATCAGGCCCAGCGGCCACAGCTTTGAATGGAGCTGCTTTCCCCATGAGAGTAGTTAAACTGTTTGTCTTAAACCCGGATTCCGAAGGTCGAGTTGCTTAAGAGGCGCAGAGGCTTGACTGCTCAAGCCTATCAGGTGCCTCCAACTTCGGAATCCGGGTTAAACCGCTTTAGTCCGCTGCCACCACCTCCGGCGCATCCACCCAGCGATCGTGCTCCTTGATCAAATCGATCAACCGCTCCACCGCCTCGTCCTCCGGGATGTTGAACTTCACCGCCGTCTTGCCCACATACAAATTGATCTTCCCTGGTGCGCCCCCCACGTAGCCAAAATCCGCGTCCGCCATCTCACCTGGCCCGTTCACAATGCAACCCATGACCGCGATGCGTACCCCTTTGAGATGCCCCGTCGCCGCGCGGATCTTCTGCGTGGTGCTTTGCAGATTGAACAGCGTCCGCCCGCAGCTCGGGCACGCCACATAATCTGTTTTGAAAATCCGCGTCCCTGCCGCCTGTAGGATGTTGTAGCTAATGCGGAATGACTGCCCGGGAGCTTCTTCCCCGTTCACGATCACCGCATCACCTATCCCATCACAGAGGAGCGACCCCATGTTCGTCGCCGCCCGCAGCAGGTTCTGCACAAAGTCACCCTGCCCCGCCTCGTCCTCGCCATCCAGTGTGTCCTTCAGCAAAATCGGATGCCTTGCTGCAAGCCGAGCCGCCAGCAAGCGAAACGCAGGGATCACCCGCAGATCCAGCCCATCCGCCACCGTCACCAGTCGCGTCACCGGGTCCGCATTGAGTGCCGTCACCGCCGCCTCATCCCGCGGGTCCACGCTCACCACCCCACTGTCTTCCACCACGATCTCCGGCTTGTAATCCCCTAACCCCGCCAGCTTGTGCGCCACCGCCTCCCACTTCCGCCTCGACGTCACCACAGCCACTGTCGCCCCGCCTCCCACTTCCACCCCCTGCACCGTCATCCGCGCACTCCCCCGCCGCTCATAGCTGAACGGATCATAAGCCACCGCATCTGCCACATCCACCCGCGCCGCCTGGGCCGGCGTGCCTTCGTTGTAGGGCTTCACCAGCGCGTAGCACACCGGGATCTCATGGATCGCATCTTCCGTCAAACTCACCCGCACCGTATCGCCAATCCCATCCGCCAACAGAGAACCAATCCCGATCGCACTCTTGATTCGCCCATCCTCCCCATCGCCCGCCTCGGTCACTCCCAAGTGAATCGGGTAATTCCAATCCGGCCCCTGCGCCTCCAGATGCGCCACCAACAGTCGATAGGCCTCAATCATGACCTTCGGATTGCTCGCCTTCATCGAGAACAAGAAATTGTGGAAGTCATTGGCCCGCGCGATTCGTGCAAACTCCAGCGCGCTCTCCACCATACCCAGGGGCGTGTCGCCGTAGCGATTCATAATGCGATCACTCAGCGAACCATGATTGGTCCCAATCCGCATCGCCCGGCCCAAGCGTTTGCACTCCAGCACCAGCGGCGTGAACTGCTCCTCGATCCGCAGCAGCTCCTCCGCGTATTCTGCATCCGTGTATTCCAGCACCGCGAACTTCTTCTTGTCCACGTAGTTGCCCGGATTCACCCGCACCTTTTCCACCCATTTCACCGCCTCCATCGCCGCATCCGGTTTGAAGTGAATGTCCGCCACCAGCGGTACATCACACCCCGCCGCCAGCAGTCCCGCCCGGATGTGCTCCAAATTCTCCGCGATCTGCCGGGTCTGCGCCGTCACCCGCACAATCTCACACCCCACCGCCACCAGTTCCAGCGCCTCCTTGACACACGCCGCCGCATCCCGCGTATCGCTCGTCAGCATCGACTGCACCCGAATCGGATTCTCCCCCCCGATGCCCACTTTCCCCACCCGCACCTCCCGTGTCTCACGGCGGTGGTAATTAAAAAGATCGGGGCAGTAGCGAAGCAAAGCGTGTTGAGCAGGGCTGGACATAAAGTTCACCCACAAAAGCCCCAACCTGCCCAAAAACAATCACGTTCATCCCAAAATCTTGCAAGCCGACCGAAGGGAACCGAAACGAAGCGAAGCGATCCTACGCCAAAAAGCCATCGCCCACTCAAACCGGCGGGCTCAGTTTTGTCACCACGTGGCTCATGTACGGAAACAACTGCTTCTTTCGGCTCACCACCCCAGGCATATCAAACACATTCGGCCGCACCGCCGCATGATCCACATCCACCTGCTCGATGATCCGCTGATCCCCAGCCACCAGCAGCACGCTGTGATGCCGCGTGATATCCGTCACCATCAGACAGGCAAAATGCAGCCCATGCTTCTCCAGCAGGCCCTCAAGCGCCCGGTGCAGATCCGTCTCCCGCTTCCAGAGCTCATCCAATCCCAGCTCCTCGATCTGCGAAATGCTGATGTTCCAGCCATTTTCCTCGAACACCTTGCGATCACTCTCGAGCGCACGCTCCGGCGTCTGCTCCCGCAGCATCGATCCCGCCGCAAAAAAGTCCTTCACAAACTGCGCGCAGTCCACTCCCGCGATCCCACTCAACCACTCCAAAATCTCGCGATCCGTGTTCGTCGTCGTCGGCGACGTCAAATGCAGCGTGTCCGAAATGATGCCTGCGCACAAACAAATCGATGTGCCTTTGTCTGGTGCCGCTCCCCCCATGCGATACATGATGCCCACGATGGTGGAGGTGCTGCCCACCGGCTCATTCAAAAACCGGATCGGCTCCTTGGTGCGCAGGTTGCCGCTCAAACGGTGGTGATCGATCACCTCCAAAATCTCCGCTTCATCCGCCCCAGCCACGGCCTGGGCAAACTCATTGTGATCCACCAGCACCAGCCGCGCCCGCGGTGCGGCGATCAGGTCCGACTTCGAAAACACGCCCACAAGCTTCTGCGTCTCCTCATCCACCACCGCAAACAGCGGCTGTTGGGAATCCTTCACCGCATGCATCACCTCCCGCAACGGCGCGCGTGAGGGGAAAGATAAAAAGTCCGTGGTCAAGGCCTCACTGATCGGGCGCGAAAAGCGGATCAATTGGGATGTCGACGCCGTGTCGTAAGGGGAGCAGATCACCGTCACCCCTTTCTTCTCCGCCTGCTCCAATATCGTCTCCCAGGGCCGAAACCCACCCGTCACGATCAAACAGCGCACCCCCATATCGATCGCCAAAGAATGAATCTCCGGACGATCCCCCGTCACCATCACCACCTGCCCAGCGGAAAACTGTCCCGCCCGATTGCGTGATGTCTCCACACTCGACGCTGCCACCACCAGAACCAACTCGTTGACGGTCTCAGACCCCAGGCGCGCGCCGACCAACTCACCCCCAACAGCCGCTGAAATATTCTGCAGGCTGGTGCGAATTTCACGATTGATCGCATGGTTGCGCCCCTTCTCCTTTTGAATGTCCGGTGGCAAAAAAAGCTGAGCCATCTCTTGAATGGTCGGCAGTCCCAGCAAATTACCAGTTTCATCCACCACTGGAATGCTGCGGAAATTCTTCTCTGACATCTTGCGATACACCGAAAGGAACATCTCCTCCGGACCCGCCGTCAGCACCTCTTTGCGGCATATCGTGGCCGCCGTCGGCCGCACATCCAGCAGCAACTTCGGTGCCTGCACACCCGCCTGGTTCAGCACCCAATTCGTTCTCACACTGACTTCCCCGCAGCAGGCCGCCTCCGCATCCATGCCGCGCACGTCGCGCAGGAAAGCCGCGTAGCCAATGGCAGAGCAAATCGCATCCGTGTCCGGATTGCGGTGGCCAATCACATAAATGGGGTCAGTGAACATGAAAAAAGTAGTGCAACCATCTTGATTGGTTGCTCGGGCAAGCTGGAAGCCTGCCCCACCGTTCACTTCACCCACCCTTGAGCCACCATGCGCTCATGGACCGCGTCCTTGTTTTCCAGCAACTCAGCAATCGGATCCCACTTGCCACTCGTCAGGGCTTCAAAAGCGGTGTCCGGAATCACAATCGTGAAATTCTGATCGCCGAAAAACACCCGTTGAGCCTCGAGATCGACCTTGACCTCCAGCTTCGGATTCGCCTCGATCGCCGCCGCAAGCGCCGCAATGTCTTCCGCCGTCGCGCACACGCAAGGGATGCCCAGCGTCGTGCAATTGCCAAAAAAGATCTCTGCGAAACTCTCCGCGATCACCGCCCGAAAGCCAAACCGATACAGAGCCTGAGGCGCGTGCTCGCGTGAGCTACCACAACCGAAGTTCGCGCCCGAGAGTAGAATGCTCGCCCCTTTGAAGCGTTCATCATTCAGCGGATGCTCCCGGTCGTTGCCCTCCGCATCTTTCCGCACATCATAAAAGGCAAACTCGCCCAGCCCGTCAAAAGTCACGCACTTCATGAAGCGCGCTGGAATGATGCGGTCAGTATCGATGTCGGTGCCAGGAACGTAAACGCCAGTGCCGGAAACGGAGGTGATTTTTGTCAGAGCCATAAAAAGTAGCCCAAAACCTACCACCATTCCCCCCTCCCGCAAGCCTGCGTTCCCTGCGCCGTCAATGTCAATGTACCACGCCTGTCCAGGCGTTTGCTCCCTCTCTACCAAAAGTTAAGAACTCCTACAGCGGACACCCGTCATTCAAACGGCAGACTCAGCCATCGAACCAATTCCTCTTCGACCTTCTTTTTCCTTCGAAAAAACAAAAAATGGTCTTCCTCTGGAAATTCTCGAATCGAGACGTTCATGCCGCCCTCTTGCAAAGCGTTCGCGTAACCTGCCACATAGTCCCACGGAACGCGTTCATCTCGACCGCCCGAAAGAATCAGCACCGGACGCTCTCCCAATCTCTGCGCTAAGAGGCGCGGCGGGATCTTTTCACTCCACACAGCCGACAAAAAAATCAGCGATTGAAATTTCGGCCCTGGGCTTGACTCCGCCAAGCACACTCCTTTTCCGCCGTTCGACAAACCCATCAAATGGACCTTCCCCCAATCAATTGCTTGAAAACGTCCCGCATCCGAAATCGCCGCTTTAATCGCATCATAGGCACCGCGTTTCTCCCAGTTCCCCATTCCAAAAGTGGGG
>JBIIUD010000242.1:0-5194 GCA_044340175.1 Verrucomicrobiaceae bacterium | reverse complement strand
TTCATTCTGTTGCCAACAAACCTTCTTCAACCCATGAAATACATCCTCGCCTCCCTCCTCATCACGGCATCGCTCCAGGCCGCGCCACTGAAGGTCTTCATCCTCGCCGGGCAGTCCAACATGGAGGGTCATGCGAAGATCGAGACCTTTGATTACATCGGCGATGATCCGGCCACCGCGCCCTTGTTGAAGATGATGCGCGATGACAAGGGCGAACCGCGTGTGTGCGATCACACCTGGATCTCCTACTTCACCGGCAAATACGACGGCAGCGCGAATGGCGAGGGCACTGGGAAGCTCACGGCGGGTTATGGAGCGCGCGACGATGCAACGAAGTCGAACGGCAAAATCGGCCCTGAGTTCACTTTTGGCCTCACGATGGATGCGGCGCTGAAGGAGCCGGTGCTCATCATTAAGACCGCGTGGGGTGGTCGCAGTTTGAACACGGAGTTTCGCCCGCCGAGCGCGGGGCCGTATGAACTCAACGACTACCAAAAGAAGCTCTACTACGGCCCGCCCGGCCATGGCGTGCCGAAGGACATGAAGCAGTGGCTTGAAGAGAAGAAGCGCGAAACGGGCCGCTTCTACCGCTACATGGTCGAGCATGTGAAGCACGTGCTCGCGGACCCAACGCGCGTTTGCCCGGCCTACGATGCCAAGGACGGTTACGAGATCGCTGGCTTCGTGTGGCTCCAAGGCTTCAACGACATGGTGGATGGCCACACCTATCCGGATCGCGGCAAGCCGGGACGCTTTGCGGTTTACAGTGACTTGCTCGCGCACTTCATCCGCGATGTGCGCAAAGATTTCGGTGCGCCGAAGATGCCCTTTGTCATCGGCGTCATGGGCGTCGGCGGTTTGAAGGCCGAAAAAGACACCGTCGCCTTCCGCGAGGCCATGACTGCGCCTGCTTTGATGCCGGAGTTCAAAGGCAATGTCTTCGCCGTGCCCACCGCGCCGTTTTGGTCGGAGGAACTCGGTGCAATCGACGACAAACGCGCCCAGATCCGCCAGATGGGCCATTACCTCAACTCGAAGCACAAAGACCATGCGAACGCCGATGGTCACATGACCGAGGCCGAGAAGCGCGAGTATTTGAAGAACTACGAAGCGAAGCTCATCTCGCCCGCCGAGGAGGCGGTGTGGAAGCGCGGTGCCTCGAATGCTGGTTATCATTACCTCGGCTGCGCGAAGACCTTTGCACTGATGGGCAAGGCCTTCGCCGAGGCTCTGATCGGGCCGGTAAAAGATTGAGGGTGAAAGGTGACAAGCCAACCCAAGCCACCCAATCCGATCTCAAACCTTTTACCCCCAACTTTTTACCAGCCAATGAAACTGTCCTTCCTGCTTCTTGCCCTCGCGTCCTGCTCGTTTGCCGCAGGCAAAAATGACTCCACTCCACCACCCGATTTCACCAAGGGCGATGCGATTCCGACCAAAGCCAAACACGACTGGAATCTCGGTGCCACAGGCCTGCGCGGATGGATGCACTCCGACACGCTGGTGACGAGTGACGCTCGGCAGATCGCGGTCACGAAGGTGGAGCCGAAATCGCCTGCCGATGGCGTGATCGCCGTGGGCGATGTGATCCTCGGAGTCAGTGGAAAGACGTTTTCCGTCGATCCACGCACGGAAATGGGTCAGGCGCTCACCGCAGCAGAAACGGAGGCTGGTGGTGGCAAGTTGATGCTCACGCGCTGGCGTGCTGGAAAGACGGATGAGGTCGTTTTGAAGCTCCCGGTGCTCGGCAGCTACTCGCCTACAGCTCCGTTTGATTGCGCAAAGTCGAAACGCATCCTCGAGCAAGGCTGCAAGGTGATCGCGGCCCGCATGGGTGCCTCGGATTACGCCAATCAAGACCCCATTCCGCGCTCGCTGAATGCGCTGGCCTTGCTGGCGAGCGGTGATGCGGCCTACCTGCCGCAGATCAAAAAAGAGGCGGAATGGGCGGCGGCGTATTCATCGGATAGCATGCAGACATGGCACTACGGCTACGTGATGATGTTCCTCGGCGAGTATGTGGCCGCCACGGGTGATCAGTCGGTGATGCCGGGCTTGAAGCGCCTCGCGCTGGAGTCCGCGAAAGGTCAGAGCGCTGTCGGCTCCTGGGGTCATGGCTTTGCAAAGCCGGATGGACGTCTGGGCGGTTACGGCATGATGAACTCACCGGGAGTGCCACTGACGATCTCGCTCGTGCTGGCTCGTGAAGCGGGTGTCAAAGATCCAGCCGTGGATCTCGCCATCGAGCGCAGCGCTCGACTGCTGCGATTCTACATCGGCAAAGGAGCCATTCCTTACGGCGATCATCATCCGTGGATCGAGAATCACGAGGACAATGGCAAGTGCGGCATGGTGTCGGTGCTCTTCAGCCTGCTCGGCGAATCCAAAGGCGCGGAGTTCTTCTCGCGCATGAGCCTCGCCTCGCACGGCCCTGAACGCGACACCGGTCACACCGGTAACTTCTTCAACATGCTCTGGGCCATGCCCGGCGTGGCTCACTCCGGCCCGCAGGCCACGGGCGCGTGGATGCAGGAGTTTGGCGCGTGGTATTTCGATCTCGCGCGGCAATGGGACGGCAGCTTTTTGCATCAAGGTCCGCCAGAACGAGGCAACGACAGCTATGCCGGCTGGGATTGCACCGGCGCTTACTTGCTGGCCTACGCGATGCCGCTGAAAAAAATCCATCTCACCGGCAAAAAGCCCAGTGCAGTGCCTCAACTCGATGCCGCCACCGCCCAGTCCATCGTCAACGACGGTCGTGGCTGGAACAACAAAGACCGCAACAGCTTCTACGATGCCTTGAGCGACGAACAATTGCTCGAACGCCTGCGCAACTGGTCGCCCATCGTTCGTGAGCGAGCCGCGATGGCTCTCGGCCGTCGCAAGAGCGCTCCAGTCGCCGCTTTGATCGACATGCTCGCGTCTCCGAGCCTCGACGCCCGCTGCGGAGCCTGTCAGGGCCTGATCTTCCTCCGAGGACGTGCAGCACCGGCTGTCGATGCTTTGCAAAAGACAATCGCAGATCCCGATCTCTGGCTGCGCATCAAGGCCGCTGAGGCGCTCGCCGCCATCGGCAAACCTGCCACGAAGACCGTGCCCCAGTTGCTCGAACTGCTGGCTCAGGTGGACACGAAAAACGACCTGCGTGGCATGCAGCAGCGCTATCTCACGTTTGCGCTTTTTGACCGCGATGGCATGCTCAGTCGCTCGTTGGACGGCGTGGATCGCGAGGCGCTCTACACGGCGGTGAGAGCCGGATTGAAGAATCAAGATGGTCGCGCACGCGGCAGCATCGTTTCGGTCTATCGCCATCTCTCCACGGACGACATCAAGCCGCTGCTACCAGCCATCCACGAGGCCATCGTCCAACCCGCGCCGAGCGGAGAGATGTTCGCCGACGGCATTCGAGTGGAAGGCATCCGCCTGCTCGCCCAGCATCACATCGAGGACGGCATCCGCGCCCTCGTGACCTACGCTCGCGATCAAAACCCCTGGTCGAGTCAAAACCGGACGCCAGAGCTCATGAAGATCCTCCTCGCCTACGGCACACACGCCAAGGCGGTGATTCCAGATTTGGAAAAGCTCGCTCACTACTTTGAGAAAGAGGAGAAGGACTTCCCCAAACACCTCGGCCTTCAAAAAGCCAACTCCGTCCGCGATACCATCAAGGCCATCGAGGCCAGCACCGAGACGCCTACCCTCATCAAGATCCGCTAGCATGACGAAGCTCATCCTTTCCCTTCTCTTACTCGTACCTGCACTCGTTCGCTCGGCAGACACCGACACCAAGACGCTGCGCGTTTTCATCTTCGCGGGCCAATCAAACATGGTCGGCACGCATTCGAGGGTGAAGGACGTTCATCGCTTTCCGCCGTTTGCGGGGCTGGATCAGCCGCAGAAGGACGTTTTGTTCTGTTACAAGCTTGGGCGTGAGAACATGGAGACTTCGCAGGGCTGGATTCCGATGCAGCCGACGCGTGATTACTTCGGGCCGGAGCTCAGCTTTGCCAAAAAGCTGTCGCAGAGCATCGAGGCACCCATCGCGGTCATCAAAGTGGCTTCAGGAGGCACGACGTTGGGCAAGGACTGGAATCCGGACATGCCGGATGGCTTCAAGCTTTACCCGCTGGCACTTGATCATGTGCGTGCGTCACTGGCCGAGCTGGATCGAAAGAAGATCGCGTATCGCATCGAGGGCTTCGTGTGGCATCAGGGGGAGAACGACATGTTCGACAAGGCCTTCAAACCGGCCTACGCGGCAAACTTGAAGAACTTCATCGCGTGCTGGCGTCGCGATTTGAAACTGCCGAATCTGCGATTCTACCTCGGCGAGCTTTGCACGAAAACGATCTGGGGCATGGACAACCGCGACAACATGCTCGCGATCCGCACAGCGCAAAAGGCGGTCGCAGACGCTGATCCGCTCGTGGACTACGTGCCCACGTCGCACGACGCGGTGGAGATCGGCGGCGAGGCGGGGCTGCATTATCATTACGGCACGCTCGGGCAACTCGAGCACGGAGTGAATCACGCGGACGCGTATCTTCGCACGCTGGGCATCGAATCCGGCCGCGACAGGCCGCTCAAAGCGTGGCTGTATACCAAAGGCAGCTCAGTAAAACTCTTCGTCCTCGCCGGACATCGCAACATGGAGGGCGAGCGTGCCTTCCAACAAGAACTTGGTGCGGCGGCGAGTGAGGATGCGCAAATCGCCTTCAAATACAGCCTCGGTGGCGGCTTCAAGACCTCGAAGGGCTGGGAGCCGCTCGGGCCAGTTGGTGCTTACGACACCTTTGGGCCAGAGTTGAGCTTTGCAAAGACCTTGCGAGCCACGGAGAAGGGCAACATCGCCCTCGCGAAGTTCACGCACAGCGGCACGCAGATGAATGACTGGACGCCCGAGGGCACGACGGCCAAGGACATGCATGTTTACCCTGCGTTCATCGCTTTCGTGCGCAGTGCGATGCAGGAGCTGAAGGACCAAGGCCACACCGTGGAGCTGGCGGGCATCTTTTATCACGCAGGCGAGAATGACATGGCCTTTGGCCCCTATCGCAAACAAGCAGCTAAGTGGCTGCATTCGACCGTGGCGCAGAGTCGCGTGGATTTGGCGATGCCGTCGCTGAAGTGGTTCGTGAGCCAGCAACCGCCGCCAGATGAAAAAGGGCTCAACCAACTCGACATCACCGCTGAT
>JBIIUD010000241.1:0-5200 GCA_044340175.1 Verrucomicrobiaceae bacterium | reverse complement strand
GACGTTGATCATACTCCCCACGAAACAGCAGATACGCCTGCTTGGGCTTGGGCAATTCCTTCATCACCATGATCTCCTTCACCCCCTCGGCAAACGCCATCAACTCCGCCCGCGCCGCCTTCAATTCACCGGCCTTCGCCACCACCGCTGCATCCAGCCGCGCCGCATGATCCCGCTTCAGATCTTCACTTGCCACCGCTTTAGCATCAAAACACGCCAAGACCTCCAGCGCGCTCAACTCCCGGCCAAAGACCCGAAACTCATCCATCTCCCCACCCTTGAATCCCCGATCCCGAAAGCGTTCTCCCAGTGCGATGTTGTCACCCCCCCCGCCCGTGATGCTCTTCGTCAGGGCATCCCGCACCACCTCGACCTCGGCGCGTCGCCCATTGACGAATACTGCCAAGCCGGATGCCCGCCCGCTGCCATCGTTGGTCACCACCACCTGCGTCCACTGGCCCATCGGCACCGCGGCCAGCGTCTTGATCGACACCGCATTGCCCGGCCAAAAATGAATCAGCGACCACTTCAATTTCCCATCCTCGATGAGCAGTTCATAGCCCCGACTCGCCGCATCCATCCAGGCCCGTGAGCGATGAAACACCACCGCCCGCTCCTTCACATCCGGCGTCTTCAGCCAGAGCGCCACACTGAAAGGCTCGTAGGCATGAAAATTCCCCACTGGCAGATCGACGGGATCATCCCCTGTGAAAGCCATCACCTTCCCACCTCGTCCCTCGACCAGCCGGTTCTCCCCTTTCACCAGAGCTGCCTCGCCCGCCTCCACCTGGTTAGCGATCTTGCTCTGCTCCATCGCCTCGAAATCATAGCGCGCCACTTCACCCAGGAGAAGCGCGGCATCTGCCTTGCCTGCTTTCGACTGCAGAGCCATCACCGCCTTCTCGAGCTCGGTTATCCGCGCCTTCAAGGTTTCCAACTTCTTTTCACCTGCGCCATCCACTAGCATCAACGCGGGTGTCGGCACGGCGGGTGTGAAAAACGAGTACAACCCCGCCTCATCAATGTTTTGAAACATCGAAAACAGACCAAAATAATCCGCCTGCGGAATCGGATCATACTTGTGATCATGACACCGCGCGCACTCAAAGGTCAGCCCCAAAAAAGCTGTTGCAAAGGTCTGCACCCGGTCCGCTACGTACTCCACCCGATACTCCTCCTCCACACTTCCCCCCTCACTCTCCTGCTGGTGCAGACGATTGAACGCCGTCGCCAGCACCTGCTCCTGCGTCGCACCCGGCAGCATATCCCCCGCGATCTGCCACGTCACGAACTGGTCAAACGGCAGGTTCTCATTGAAGGCCTTGATCACCCAATCCCGCCACATCCACACCTCCCGTTCCCGATCCACCTGAAAGCCATAGCTGTCCGCATAGCGTGACACATCCAGCCAGTCCACCGCCATCCGCTCTCCAAAGGCGGGCGAGGCCAGCAAACGATCCACCTCCGCCTCCCAATCCAAGGATCCAGCGTTCTTTTCCAGTCGCTCCGCTGTGGGTGGCAGCCCCGTCAAATCAAAGCTCAACCGCCGCAGCAGCGCTTCGTCAGAGGCCCGCTTTTGTAAAGACAGCCCCTTGGCTGCCAGCGTTTTCTCCACCAAGGCATCCATCCAACCGCTGCCCTCCCGCTTCGGTAGCCGATCTCCCTTCAGCGGAATGAAACTCCAGTGCGCCTCATATTCGGCCCCAGAGTCGATCCAGCGTTTCAGTGTCGCCAACTCGGCGGACGTCACCTTTGGCAGGTTGGATTCCGGCGGCGGCATCACTTCATCTGGGTCTGTGGACGTCATCCGCGCGATGATTTCACTCATGTCCGCTTTTCCCGGCACTACCGCTCCATCCTCCGTCGCTCCATCAAACGTGTCCAATCGCAGCCCCCCCTTGCGATGGTTCTTATCCGGACCGTGACAGAAAAAGCATTTATCCGACAGGATCGGACGCACATCCAAATTGAACCCCACTGCGGTCTCTCCCTGCACGCACACCGACGTCAGCAGCACCCCTGCCAGCAGCGCGGCAGGCCAGATGTCACGAGTGAGACCTCCATTGAAGTTTGATTGCATACAGACAATAGAACGGATTTCACCCTATTCCCTCTTCCTTTTTTGTTGTGTCTTATCCTGCCGAGACGAAACCGCACCTGACGCCCCTTTGCCAGCCTCCCGTCACCCACAAGGTATTGCCAATTGCAGGCAAGCTTTCGTCCCCGCGCGCGTATGTGTTGTTGACCTCTTTTCCAATTTCCCATGTCTCTTCATCGCCGCCACTTCCTCCGTGAACTCGGACTATCCGCCGCCACCCTGCCCTTCCTCTCCGGACTGCCCAGCCTCACCGGAGCCCCCACGCCCCAAAGGCGGCAGCGCATGATCCTCATGTTCAGCCCTAATGGCACGCTACCCCAAGACTTTTGGCCGGATCAGGAGGGCGAAAACTTCGAGTTCAAACCCATCTTAAAACCCCTCGAACCCTTCAAAAAACGCACCCTCGTCCTCAATGGTGTCTTCAATAAAGTGCGGGGCGATGGCGACTCCCACATGCGCGGTATGAGCTGCCTGCTCACCGGCGCAGAACTCCTCCCCGGCAACATCCGCGGCGGCGGTGGCAATCCCGCGGGTTGGGCTGGCGGCATCTCCATCGACCAAGAAATCAAAAACTACCTCCAAAGCCAAGCCGCCACCAAAACCCGCTTCGGCTCCCTCGAGTTCGGCGTCGCCGTCCCCAATCGTGCCGACCCCTGGACCCGCATGTCTTATGCAGGTGCCAATCAGCCCGTCGCTCCCATCGATGACCCCCACCAAATGCTATCAAAGCTCTATGGGCGCATGAAAGACAAAGAAAGCCTCGTCAGCATCCTCGATGATGTCCAGGCTGACCTCAAACGTGTCACCTCTAAACTCAGTGCGCGGGACAAATCCCTGCTCGACCAGCACATGTCCCTCGTCCGCGATCTCGAAAACGATCTCAAAGAGGCGGACAAACAGTCAAACCTCCCTCACGCTATCCCCGACATCGATCCCAGCATCGAACTGGTCAACGACAACACCCCCGAAATCAGCCGCATCCAGATTGACCTCCTTGTCAACGCCCTCGCCAATGACATGGCCCGCGTTGGCACCCTGCAATACATGCGGTCTGTCGGCATGGCCCAAATGCGCTGGCTCGGTGTCGAAGAAGGCCACCATTCCCTTTCTCATGACCCCGACGACAACAAGGAATCGTACGCTAAGCTGCTCAAGATCAATCAATGGTTCGCTGGCGAGTTCGCCTACTTGGCCAAACGTCTGAGCGAGACCCCCGAGCTCACAGGCGACGGCTCCATGCTCGACAACACGCTCATTGTTTGGACCAACGAACTTGGCAAAGGCAACTCTCACACGCTCGACAACATCCCCTGCGTCATGATCGGCGGGGAAAAAACCTTCGGCTACAAGATGGGCCGCTCGGTCAAGCTCGACAAGCAACCGCACAACCGCCTCCTCCTCAGCCTCGCCCACCGCTTTGGTCACAGCGGCCTGAAGACCTTTGGCAAGAGCGACCTCTGCGCCGACGGCCCCCTCATTCTCGCCTAAAACGCCCGGTCGGATTCTCCACCCACCCCGCTGGGCGCTGGCCCTTGCCTTGCCGATTCAGGTCACCAAGCTCTTCCCTCGCCGCCTCCGCCATCGCATTCAGCCGCGCCACCACCTCCGGGTGCGCTGCAGACGCCTCTCGTGTCTCCGCCACATCATGCCTTACATCAAATAGACGCAGCTCTGTCGGCTCTGTCTTGTCCGCCAAGTTCATGAGCTTCTGATCCAGCTTCAAATAAAGCTTCCACGGCCCACTGCGCACCGCTTGGATCTGCTCCGCATGATAGAAAAAGAAGCCCGTCTGATCTCTCGGACTTGCCTCTTCCCGCCGCCCAAACCAAACGTTTGCCATATCGAATCCATCGATCTTGCGCTCCGGTAACGCCGCCCCTGCCAAACCCGCAAAAGTTGGTAACAGATCGATCATCGAACTCAGCGCATCACACCTCACCCCCGGCGGGATCTTACCCGGCCACCACATCAGGCATGGCATTCGCATCGCTCCCTCAGAGGTGTTGTATCCCCAGCCCACATAAGGCGCATTGCTGCCCTGCGGCGGAGTCCGCCGCGGTGCGCCGTTGTCAGACGTCCATACCACCAGCGTCCGCTCCGCTAACCCCTCCTCCTTCAGCACCCGCAGGATCTCCCCCTGGGACCAGTCCAGTTCCTCCACACTGTCCCCCCACTTTCCGTTCGCCGACTTCCCCTGAAATGCCGCACTCGCATGCGCCGCCTGCGTGCTCCCCGGCATCGCATGAGGTAGATACAAGAAGAACGGCCCATCCTTCTTCCGGCGGATAAAATCGATCGCCTCCTCCGTGTAGCGCTTCGTCAGCGTGTCCCGGTCCGCCGGAGCCTCGACCACCTGCTCATCCCGCATCAGCGGCAATTCCGGCCACTCCTCCGGCTTCTTGTCCCGCGTCATGTCATCGCTGTACGGAATACCATAATACTCGTCAAACCCCTGCCGGGTCGGCAAAAACTCCGACTGATCCCCCAGATGCCACTTGCCGATGATCTTTGTCGCATACCCTGCTTTTTTCAGCACCTCCGCCACGGTCATCTCTTCAGGGTGCAACCCCTTGGGTGAGATCGGTCTCAGCACGCCTCGCCCCACGTCGTTGCGGTGCAGGTTGACTCGCTGCGCATAGCAACCCGTCATCGCCCCCGTCCGACTCGGAGAACACACCCCGCATACCGAATAAAAACTCGTCAACCTCATTCCCTCAGCCGCCATTCGATCCAGATTCGGCGTGCGATGGAGCGTCTCTGGGTTGAAACACTTCACATCCCCATTCCCCAAATTATCCACCAGCACAAAAATCACATTGGGACGCAGCGACTCCGCCCCCTCCGTAATCATTCCCGCAAGTGCCCACGCTAGAACGCCGAAAGCGATCATCTTCATGGTGCTCAAAACGGTCCAGTAACCCTCCATCATGCGCTACCATTGTGAAAAGAAGCCACTTTACGGTGATTATCGTAATTTTGAGTTAACCCATTATTAGATTATGCCGAAGCGGCATTTAATCTCATATTTATAGTCGTTTGAAAAAACCAATCCTATGAAACCAACACTTCTAGCCATCACGCTACTACTCGTCCACCTCGGAC
>JBIIUD010000240.1:0-5204 GCA_044340175.1 Verrucomicrobiaceae bacterium | reverse complement strand
GAGGAATAGGAGGCAGTGATGCATGAACAATGGAAAAGGATTTTTGCCTGCGACCAACGCATTCTTGCGAATGCGCCTACGGGGGAGTATGGCGATGAAGGGTGTTGCTAATGTGTGAGGGGTAAGCGGAGTCTGCGACACAAAAAAACGCGGCACCCCGGGGTGGGGTGCCGCGTTGAAAGAGACTGATCGAAGCGGGTTAGGCTTTTTCTTCCTCAAGCGTGAGCGGGCGGTAGCCGCCGATGGCTTTGAAGTAGAAGAACAGCAGGAGGTAGATCAGGGCCATGGTGGCAGGGATCCAGGCATCGGCCTTGAGGGTAGCGCGGTCGCCAGCTTGGTCGGCAGTGATAACTTTCTGTTGAGCTTCTGTTTTCGGGTCGGCCTTTTTGGCATCAGCGAGTTTAGTGCCGTCGAGGCCGTAAGCTGCAGTGCTCTCGATGTTCAAGAACTTCGAGGGCTCAGCGGCCTTGTATTCGGCGTAGAGGGCAGGGTCAGCCTTTTGAAGGGCTTCACCGGCAAAGCGGTCCTTGCCGTATCCCAGGCCAGGGCCGCCGATCAAGCCGGCGGACAACATGCCGATGCCGCCCATGATGGACATGGCGACGGCGCCGGAGCGGGGGAAGCGGTCACCGATGACGGCGAGCATGGTAGGCCAGAAGAAGGTCTTGCCGACAGCGTAGATGCCGAGGGCAATCATGGCCATGGTGAAGTTCTGCATGCCGCTGGCGAGGTTCAGGCCAACATAGGCGAGGACAGCGCAGACGAGCAGGAGGCCGATGGGGGAGAGCTTCAGACGGGTCTCGATGAAGTGGGCGCAGAAGCGCAGGCCGAACATGATGGCGGAGGTCCAGATGAAGAGGGCCTTGCCTTGCTCGGAGGTGAACAGGTTGCCGGTGATGTTTTGGATCCAGCCGTCGGTGCCGAGCTCGACCGCGCCGACGAGAGCGTGGGTGATGAACAGGACGAACAGGAGGATGGAGCCGATGGAGAATTTGCTGACGACAGCAGCGCCGAGGAGCAACAAGCCACCGATGATCATGCCGATCATTTCGCCATTACCGGTGCCTTTGAAGATATCTGCAAAGAATTTGGAGAGCAGGTAGCAGGCGACCGCCGCACCCAGGATCCCGACGGATTTGAACATTTCCGAAAAGCTGGCGCCTTTTTCGGCGGCTTCGGATTTGGGGAATTTCTGGCCGAGGAACATGATGCCGTAGAGCACGGTAGGGACAAGGTAGAGGGAGAGTTGGGTCTTCCAGCTCAGCTTCATTTGGTCGTCCAGGTACCAGCCGACGATGGCACCGATGACCATGCCTGCGGGCCAGGAGGCGTGCAGGATGTTCAGGTAGTGAGTGCGGTTCTTGGGGTAAAGCGTGGCGACCAGGGGGTTCGCGACGGCTTCGAGGGTGCCGTTGGCATAGGCGAAGATGAACATGCCCCAGAACAGGAAGTTATAGGCGTTGTCTGGAGTGCTGGCCATGAAAGTGACGACGGCAGAGAGGACGTGGCCGACGAGGGCGAGGGCGACGAGCTTGCCGTAGCCGATTTTGTCCACGATGAGGCCGCCGAAGATGATGCCGAAGCAGAAACCAGAGAAACCGGCACCGCCGATGGCTCCGAGTTGGGCTCCAGTGAAGCCGTATTCTCCGGCCCAGTTGTCAAAGATGCCACCACGGATGGCAAAACCAACCCCGGCGGCGAGGATGGCCATGAAGCCCGCCCAGAGGAGGCGGCTGGCGTTGGGTGCGATACCTTCGTTCGATACGGACATGGGATGGATGCGGGTAAGGTTGAGTTGCGAGTTTCGATGGGGGTTTGATTCCGCTCAGCGGGGCCTCTCGGTGAGAAGTGGTGGCTGGGCGGGTGCCTTTGTAGGCAGCAGATAACGGGGGGACAAGAAAAAAGTTGCCGATTTTGCGGTGTTGGGCGCAATTCTTGATCAAAATCCGGGTTAAGCACCGCCAGCGTGGGTCAGTTCGATGGGCCGGTAGCCGCCGCGGGAGCGGAAATAGAGGAAGAGGCCGAGGTAACAGATCAGCATGAAGCCGGGGAGGAGGGCGATGGTGGTGAAGACGTTACGCTTGCTGGCGGCTTGCACGGTTTCGAGTTGGGCGTGCTGGGGTGCAGGTAGGTTTTTGATTTTTTGTTGGTCGAGGGTGGGGGCGTTGCCGAAGATACCAGGGGTGTCTTGGCCTTTGATCTGGCTGTAGAGAGCGCTGTTCTCTGGGGTGCTGAGGCGTTTGTCCATATCGCGGTCCTGTTGGTAGCCGATATAGGGGCTACCAAGCACGCCGAGGAAGAGGACGCCGACGGCGGAGACGCCATTGAGGGTAAGGGCTCCGCCTTTGGGGAATTGCTCGGAGGTGAGACCGAGGGTGGTGGACCAGAGGAAGGTTTTGCCAAAGGCATAAATGGTGGAGGCGGCGAGGATGGACCAGCCTGTGGATTTGGAAAGAAGCAAGAGACCGACGATGGCAACGCCTGAACTGACGACGAGCAGGCCAATCGGGGAGAAGCGGTGGACGATGGGGCCGGCATAGAAACGGAGGACGGTCATGATGACGGAGACATAGACGAAGATCCAGGTGGCGAAGTTCGGGAAGTCAGGACCGCTCAGCTTGAGGAGTTCTGGCATCCAGCCGTCGGTGCCAAGTTCGGTGGTGGCGAGAGGGCCGATGACGATGAGGACGACGAGGAAGAGCCAGTTCCCCAAAGAACCCGTGTAGAGACCGGCGGCGGCTCCGATGAGGGCGCCGACGAGAAGGGAGGAACTAAGGGTAGCGGTCTGGCCGATCATTTGCATGACCGCGAAATAGGCAAGGGTGCCAATGATGAAGAAACCGATGGCGCCGACTTCACGAAGCATGTCGCGATAACTCACGCCAGCGGCGACGCGCTCGTTGACGGGGAATTGGCGCGCAAGGATGAGCAGTCCGTAAATAACGACGGGGATAAAGCAGAGGGCGAAGCGGAACTGCCAGACGGCTCCGAAGAAAAGTTTTGTGTCAGGAAGGAGCGCGCAAAACAGAGCCCCTAAAGCAAGCCCGGCGGGCCAACCTGCATGCAGAATGTTCAACCACTTGGACTTTTCTTTGGGGAAGAGAGTGGCGACGACGGGGTTGATGAAGGATTCCACAGTGCCGTTGGCGACGGCGACGAGCAGGGTGCTCAAATAAAACGAATAGAAACCGGAGGCCTGCAGAGTGAGGACAAGGGAGACGAGGTGGCAAACGACAGCGAAGATGGCGACGATTTTGTAGCCGATCTTGTCGATGATGAGGCTAAAAAAGATGATGCTGAGGGCGAACGGCCACATGCCTGCGCCGTTGATGGCGCCCTTCTCAGTTTCGGAGAGGTTGAAGGAGTTTTGCAGTTCGCCAATGGTGTTGGCGCGAACGCCGAAGACGAAGGAGGTGGCGACGAGGGCGATGAAGCAGGCCCAAAAGAGCTTCATGTCCGAGGCGGAGGCGGGCGGGGATTTGGCGGGAGTGCTCATGGGGTGGTGGGAAGAAAGGGTGGATTGAAGAGAATCGCGGTGCGAGTGGCAAGCCTTTTGTTTGAGGTGGGAGGTGCGGGATTGAGGCTTGACGGGGCGGGGTGTTTTTGGTGGGGTGGGTGAGTATGAAATATTTTTTGATGATGCTGGTGGCAGGGGCGGGTGCGGCTTTGGCTCAAGAGGCGACGTCGGTGCGGCCGATGCGGGAGCTGAACACTGATTATTTCCCGATGGATGTGAAGGGTTGGGAAGCGGATTGGGAGGGGCGGCGGGAGGCGGTGAAAAATCGGGTACTGCTGGCGGCAGGGCTGTGGCCGATGCCAGAAAAGACGCCATTGAAGGCAGTGGTGCATGGTCGGGTGGAGCGGGAGGATTACACCATTGACCGGGTCTTTTTCGAGAGCTTTCCAGGGCACTATGTGACGGGAAATCTGTATCTGCCCAAGCCGCTGCCGGAGAAGGGGATGCCGGGGGTGCTGTGTCCGCATGGGCACTGGCCGAATGGGCGGTTCATGGATGCGGGAGCAGATTCGGCGGGGACGAAGCAGGAATTGCAGAGCGGAGCGGAGACCTTTGTCAATGGAGCGCGGTCGCCGCTACAGGCACGCTGCGTGCACCTAGCACGAATGGGCTGTGCGGTGTTTCATTGGGACACGCTGGGACAGGCGGACTCGGTGCAGATTGCCGACCATCGGAGCGGGGCGCAGGCAGGCCTGAAAGGCAGTGAACCGGGGACGTGGGGACTGTACAGCACGATGGCGGATCTGCGCCTTCAGACGAACTTTGGTCTGCAAACCTGGAACTCGGTGCGGGCGCTGGATTTTCTGGAGTCGGTGCCGGGGGTGGACAAAAAACGCATCGCGGTGACGGGAGCGAGTGGCGGGGCGACGCAGACGATGATGGTGACAGCGATTGATGATCGGGTGAAGGCGGCGTTTCCCTGCGTCATGGTTTCAACGGCGATGCAAGGGGGCTGCACCTGCGAGAATAGCCATCACTTGCGGGTGGGGCAGGGGAATATCGATATTGCGGCGGCAACGGCACCGCGCCCTTTAGGCCTCACAGCGGCGGACGACTGGACCCTTGAGATCGAGACGAAGGGTTTCCCGGATTTGAAGGCGCTCTACACGCGGATCGGAGAGCCGGACAATGTGCAGGCGCTGTTTGCCACGCAGTTCAAGCACAACTACAATCAGGTGTCGCGCGCAGAGATGTATCTGTTCATGAAGCGACATCTGAAACTGAGCAGCTCAAGTGTGCAGGAGCGGGACTTTGTGCTGTCGTCCAAGGAAGAGATGACGGTATGGACGGCGGAGCATCCGGTGCCAACGGGTGACCAAGCGGGTAAGGCGCATGAGGCGGCGCTGATGAAGGTGTGGGCGGACCTATCTGACGCAAAGATCAAACCACTGCTGGCCCCCAAAGACGAAAATCAAATGGCGGAGTCCGTGCTGATACTGGGCGAGGCGTGGCGGATGATGGTGGCGCGGGAGATGCCGGAGGCGGATATGGTGGCGGGGAACTTTAGTGCTTATGATGCGGGAGCAGCCACGGGTGTGGTGACTCATGCGGGTGAGCAGGTCCCGGTTGCGGCAGTGCTGCCGACGCTGTGGGAGGGCAAGGTGGTGGTGGATCTTTCGGGTGACGTGAAGGAGGACAACGCTCTGGTGATCCGGCCGACGCTTTACTTACCCGGAGCGAAGGAGAA
>JBIIUD010000239.1:0-5220 GCA_044340175.1 Verrucomicrobiaceae bacterium | reverse complement strand
GCTGAAGGTTCTGCAGCGCGGGCTTGCCTTGAACAGAGATGTCGAAGCGATGTCGGCTGGCGTCTGGAGAAGCGAAAGTAAGACGAAGGGTGTAAAGTCCATTTTTGATGCCCGAAAGGGTAAGGGATTGCAGGTTTTTGACACCGCTGGCGGCGACCCAGGGCCAGCCTTGACCGCCTTTCATCCAGAGGGAGTGATGGTAGTAAAACTCGGGCTTCTCAGGCTCGGTGCGCACCTGGATTTCGGGCGAGGGACCGCCGACGTTTGGGTGATCGAGCCACAGGGTGCCATCGCGGGTTTTGCGGTCGCCAGGAGCGCCGAAGTTGATGCCGAGACGCTCGATTTTGCCGTTCAAAGAGTCGGTGGGTACCGCGCCCCAGGTGGCCCATTGCTCGAAGGTCTCTGGCATGGAGTAAAGGGCGAGCGCCATCGGCAGCGGGTAGCTGCAGGTGCAGCCTTCGTAGAAATAAGGGACGTTCAGGATGCCGCCAGCGGGCACGATGCTATTGGTGCAACCGCTGCGTGGCCCGCTGATGTGGACAGTGCCGCTTTCGACCTTCTTATCGTAAAACGCGGCGGTGCCACTGCGGAAGGTGTAGATGTTGCCGTAATCAAAGCCGCCGTCGCAGCCATAGCTTTTGGGGAAAGCACGTGGCTCTTGTTCGCCGGTGAGTGGATTGGTGCGCAGACCGGATTTGGGCTGCTCAGGCGACCAATCGTTGGTTTGTGTTGGCGGACGGTATTGCGCAGGTTGGATGCTCTGCATGTCCACGGATCCGAATTTGGAGCGAAGCTCGGGTGCTTCATATTCATCCAGCACACGCCCGGTGTAGATGTCGCTGAACACAGGGGCGAGCAGTTTGTAATCGACTTTGCCTTTGCGGTTCGTGGCATCGAGCCAGTCCTTGTCCGCCGTGATCATGACACCATCGACGACTTTAGGTTGGGGTGAGCGTTTGAAGTTGCTCAGCGCATCATCAAACCACAGCACGCCGAGCGGTGCCTGCACGAGCGGATCTTCACTGGGCTTCCAATCGGCGAGGTAGTTGGTGCTGCCATCGAGTGCGCCGCGAGTGTGGAGCAATTCGCCATTCAAAAGTGAAACCAGCTTCCCGCCATTGGGTCGAAGCAGATGACCCATAGGTTCATCACCAATAATCAAACTCGCGAAGTAGCGCGGCAGTTCTGACTTTGTCGGCAAAACAGCTACGCGTTCGCCATAGAAGGCTGTTTTGGAGAGACGTGTTTTCAGCGCGGCATCGTCACTCAACACGATGAGATGAAACTGGCTCTGAGTGAGCAGAGCTTCGATGAAGCCGGGTTTGCCTGTATCGGTGAGCAATGCATAGCCGCGATCGGTGCCAGCCGCCTTGATGATGGTCTTGGCGAGTTCTTCCTCAGCCTTCTCGATGACGATCTCGCGCTTCCAGTGCTTGGCTTCGCCTTTGGCGGAGCCGTGGGCTTTCAAGATGCCATCGACTGTGACGACAAAGACTTTGTCATCCGCCACGATGACGCTGTGAGCATGATCAAAGGTATCAAAGCTCACCTCGCGACCTGCGGCGATGAGTGAGCGCTGGATGCCTGTGGAGCCCTCGGCGCGGGGTTTGTCCTCGTGGCGCTTCACGTTGACGGCGTCGTCAAAAAGCAGGCCGCGTCGTTTGAGTTTAGCGGCTTGTTTTTCATCGGGAGTGGAGGCGAACCAGCCGCCGGTGAGTCGGCCTGCGGAGGGAAGCTCGAACTCTTTGAGCGCACCGGTTTTGAGATCGAGCCGGGCGGGATAGGCGTTGCTGCATGGCACGACGAGGTCGTCGCCATCGATGAGCAGGTAACCCTGCGGGGCGAGTCCCCCCATGGCCTCGGTGTCATGCGGGTGCATGCCGTAGAGGTACGAACAGCGGTCGTTGCACCAGAGCTGCTCGCCCGTCGCGACATCCCAGCAGAACACGAACGTGCCCTCCAGTGGCCAGACCCCGGCGGCGAAATAGACGCGGCCGTCCTTGGCGACAGGGCCGCCACGAATGGGCCACACGGAAATGAGGCGCTGATTGCCGAGCAGCATGCGATTCGATGGCACGGCGCGCTTTGACCAAACCTGCGAGCCATCGTCGAGTTTCACGCAGCGCATCACGCCATCGTCGGAGCCGAAGAGGACGAGATCACCGATAACCACGGGAGCGAAGCGGACGGGGCCGTTTGCCAAAGCTCGCCAGACTTCCGCGCCGGTGTCGGTATCGAAGGCGATGAGACAATCTTCCCGAGAACTACCAACGATGAGCTTTTTTCCGGCGACGACTGGTTCGTAGCTGCGATCAAACTGAAGGCGCGTCTCTTTGAAGGCCGGACGGAGCGGCGGCAGTTCGCGTGACCAAAGGAGATCGAGCTTTTCTGGCAGCGCCTGATTTGTGGACGCCGTGCGACCTGAATCATGCCGCCACATGGGCCAGTCGGCGGCGGAGAGTGCGGAGGCGCAGAGAAAGAAGATGCAAAAACGGGTCATGGCTGGCTTACACTACGGTATGACTTTCCCTCGGTATTGCAGAACCTTTGTGACCCTGGTGTTTCTCACCTCAGCGACGCTGTGGGCGTGCCAGGTGCCTGTCTTTCGCTATGCATTGGAGCGCTGGGAGCCGGGGCAGTATGTGATGCGGCTGCCGGACGCTGGGAAGCGGGATCTCGGTGCGGCATCGGTGAATGTGACCGTGGAGGCTGGGGCAGCGCGATTGGAGCTGTTTTATCCTCGAAAGCTAAGGCAGTCTTCTGACCAACCCATCTGGTCTGCGCCGTCGACGGAAGCCAATGTGAAACGAGCTCTCGAGTCGCCCGTGCGGACCGAGCTGCGGAAGCGTTTGTTGGCTGGTGAATCGGCGATCTGGGTGCTGCTGGAATGTGGCCATGCGGAGAAGGACGAGGCCGCTGCCAAAACACTGGAGGGAGCGCTAAAGGCTGCGGAAGCTGAGTTGGAACTGCCCGAGGGTGTCATCACTCAAGAGGAAGCCGCCAATCCGAATTCGGTCCAGAAGAAGGAAAATGCGGATGTGTTGCAGTCAGATCTGCCTTTGAAGATTGCCTTTTCTATGCTGCGCCTGAGCCGCCAGGATGAGGCTGAAGCTGCACTGATCGCGATGCTCACCCACATTGAGCCGGACTTAGTGGACTTGGCGGAGGAGCCGATGGTGTTTCCCGTTTTTGGTCGGGGGCGGGCGCTGGAGCCGATGATTGGCAAAGGCATCCACGCTGACAATGTGCTGGAGGCGGCGGGCTATCTTTGCGGGGCGTGCTCGTGTGAGATCAAGGAGCAGAATCCGGGGATCGACCTGCTGATGGCGGCGGACTGGGCACCGGTGGACAATGCGCCCAAGATTGAAACGGTGCAAATCGTGCCGACAACGGCGAATCCACCCAAGGTGGAGGCCACGCCGATGTGGATGGGAATCGCAGCGGGGGTATTGGTCATGGCGGCGCTATTGCTGATGAAGCGCCGTTGATGGCGGTCAAGCCTTCCAAAGGTCTTCACCATAGCTCCAGCCTTCGCGCACGGGTTCCTTGATCCAGGCGTCGAACTCGGGCGCGCCTTTCACCTTCATGGCGGCGGCGTCCCATTCGAGGGATTTGCCGGAGCGGATGGCGAGCACGCCGACATTGACCAGTTCGGTGAGCGGGCAGGCGTAATCAAAGTGGGAGCCAGCGTGGGGAATGTCACCCCGGATGGCGGCAAAAAGTTCGCCGATGGGATCTCCGGCGACGGAGCGCGGCAGGGGTTTGGCTTTGAGGATGTCAATGAGTGGCGTCATGCGCTCACGCGGCCAGAGTTGCGGGCTTTGCACCCTCATGCCGTCGGAGAACAGGGTCTCTTTGCTGCCGACCATGATCATGCCGTTGGTAGGCAGGCCTTTGGTCATGCCCGGCAGGGGTTCAGGCAAAAGGCCGCCTTCATACCAGTGAATCTTGACGGGAGGCAAGCTGCCGCGTGCGGCGAAGTGGTAGATGATGTGGGAGGCAGGGGCGGTGTAGGGTTTGAAGGCCCAGGTTTCCTGCTCAACGACTTCGACCCGCTCTGGCATGCCGAGTTGCAGAGCCCAAAAGGGGGCGTCGAGGCAGTGGCAGCCGATGTCGCCCAGGCCACCGCAACCGTAGTCCCACCAGCCACGCCAGAACTGAGGCAGGTAGTCGGGGCTGAACTCGCGTGCTGCGACCGGGCCCTGCCACAGATCCCATGAAACGCCTTCGGGAATGGGGGCCGTCGCTGCAGGAGCGGTAGGCGGGGGATTGGTGAAGCCGACTTTGCCCTTGGGACGATCCGTCCAGCAATGGACTTCCCTCACCTCGCCAAGCACGCCAGCCTCGAACCATTCTTTGACCAAACGGATGCCTTCCCAGCAGTGGCCTTGGTTGCCCATGACGGTTTGAACGCCGTATTTCTTGGCGGCTTTTTGCAGTGTGCGGACCTGCCAGATGTTGTGGGCCAGGGGTTTCTGGACAAACACATGTTTGCCGGCGGCCATCGCGGCCATGGCGGCGGGGAAGTGGGTGTGGTCCGGGGTGGAAATGAGGACGGCGTCGATCTTGGAACCGAGCTTGTCGAGCATCTCCCGGAAGTCGGTGAAGCGGGGGATTTTGGGGTGTTGTTCGCCGATTTGGAAGGCGCTGCGTTTGCCGTGATCCCGCCAGTCCACATCACAAAAAGCGACGATCTCTTCTTCGCGTGAGCCCTGGACGGCCCCGTTGCCCATTTGGCCGATGCCAACGATGGCGCCGCGAATTTTTTGCTTCGTATTCGTGTTCGTGCTCTGGGCGCGCAGAAGTGGGGGACCAGCGAGGGCGGTGAGGGCGGCGGATTTGAGAAAGTGGCGGCGGGGCAGGACGGACATGGGTTTGAAAACGGGGGGGATGCGTGAACCTTGCGCGGAAAGCTTTGGACTTCTCCACGAGTCATGGAAATCTGCGCTCCAAACATGCCGAGTCCCCAAAAAGCTGCTGAAGAAGAGAAACTGCGTGAGGAGGCTTGGCTGGGGGATGCGGTTTTGGAGTTGTATGTGCGGGCGTGGGTGTTGCGGCGTGAAGGGAAAATGGATGCGGAGATGAAGCGACGGTTCACGTGCAATGGGTTTTTGACGTGCTTTGGCGCACCGACGAAGGTGGAGGCGCGGATCGGGGTGATTTACAAGGAAGAGGGGCTGGAGGCGGCTTTCGAGTTTGTGGAAAAGGAGTTGGAGCCGT
>JBIIUD010000238.1:0-5222 GCA_044340175.1 Verrucomicrobiaceae bacterium | reverse complement strand
CCCGCCCCCCTTCCCCCGTGAAAACCCTCCTCTCTCTCCTCCTGGGTGCCGCCCTGCTCGCTGGCGCCTTCTTTGCCGTGAAACTCATGGCCAAATTCCGCCCCGAAGCCGTCGTCGTCGAAAAACCCCGCCTGCTGACCTCCGTCGAAACCCTCACCGCCCGCAGCCAGACCCTCACCCTCACCCTTCCCTCCCAGGGTATCGTCGAGGCCGCACGCGCCTCCACGCTCGCCGCCGAAGTCCCCGGACGCATCGTCGAAGTCGCCCCCAAGTTCGAAGTCGGCGCCGTCTTTGCCGAAGGCGACCTCATCGTCCGCATCGAAGACGCCGACTACCAGTCCGCCCTCACCCAGGCTGAAGCCTCCCTAGCCGAAGCCAAAGCCGCCCTCGCCAGCGAACAGGCCCGTGCCGAACAGGGTGAGCGCGAGTGGAAAAAACTCGGCTCCGCCCAGCCCCCCAGCGACCTCGTCCTCCGCAAGCCCCAGCTCGTCTCCGCCACCGCCCGCGTCTCTGCCTCCCTCGGGTCAGTTGAGAAAGCCCGGCGTGATCTCGAGCGCACCCGCATCACCGCTCCCTTTGCCTGTCGCATCCGCGCCAAGCGCACGGAACTCGGCTCCTACCTCATGCCTGGTGCCGCCATCGCCGAGGTCAGCTCCACCAGTCCCTACCGCGTCCGCCTGCCCCTCTCTGTTCAGGACCTCGCCTTCATCCCACCGCTCGCCGACGGCAAACCACACGAAGTCACGCTGCTCACCGACACCGCAGGCAAGCCCACCACCTGGAAAGGCACCGTCATCCGCACCGAGGGCGAGGTAGAGCGCGCTTCCCGCTCCGTTCACCTCGTCGCCGAGACCGCCGCAGATGCCACCGACACCCTGCTTCAGCCTGGCCTTTTCGTTCAGGCTAAAATCACCGGCACCACCCTGAAAAACATCTTCCGCATCCCCCGTGCCGCCTTTCCTGACCAGGACCATCTCCTTCTCGTGGACAGCCAAAACCGCCTCCGCTACGCCAAGGTCGAAGTCATCCGCCCTGACGGCACTGACCTCCTCGTCTCCAGCGGCTTGAAAGACGGTGACCGCATCTGCCTCACCACCCTCGCCGCCCCGGTTGAGGGCATGGAAGTCCGCCCCATTGCACCCGCCCCCGCCGCCACTTCAGGCCCAGCGGGCACCGCTGGCACTACCGCCCCCTGATCCACTAGCACCATCACCATGGAAAAAGCCATTTACTGGTTCAGCCGCAATCACGTTGCGGGCAATCTTCTCATGATCGGCATCATGGTCATGGGCATTGCCACTTGGGGAAAGCTCAAGAAGGAAATCTTCCCTGAGACCTCCATCAACGCCGTCACCATCCAGGTCCCGTTTCCCAACGCCACCCCCGCCGAGGCCGAGCGCGGCGTTTGTGTCCCCATTGAAGAGGCCATCATGGAAGTGGACGGCATCAGCCGCCTCACCTCCACCGCCGCCACCAGCGTCGGCGTCGTCGTCGCCGAAATCGAAAACGGTTATGATGTCCGCAACGTCATGGACGACATCAAGACCCGCGTTGATGCCATCGACAACTTCCCCGAAGAAGCCGAAACCCCCGTCCTCGAAGAACTCGTCCTCAATGGCCAGGTCCTCTCCGTCGCCATCTCCGCCGAAGCAGATGAAAAATCTCTCCGCACCATGGCCGATCGCCTCCGCGACGAGCTCACCCTCCTCGAAGACGTCACCAAAGTCGAACTCGCCCTCACCCGCCCCTACGAGATCTCCATCGAAGTCTCCGAGGACACCCTTCGCGCCTACGGCCTCACCTTTGACCAAGTCACCGCCGCCGTGCGTGACAGCTCCCTCGATCTCCCTGCCGGCTCCGTACGCACCGCTGGCGGAGAAGTCCTCATCCGCACCGAGTCAAAGCGCTATCGCTCCCCCGAATTCGCCGAGATCACCGTCGTCACCCGACCCGATGGCGGTAAAGTGAAGCTGGGCGACATCGCCACCATCATCGACGGCTTCGAGGAGGTCGATGTCGAGTCCACCTTCGACGGCCGCCGCGTCATGCTCGCCAACATCTTCCGCGTCGGCAATCAGGACACCCTCAAGGTCGCTGCCGCCGTCAAAAAATTCATCGCCGAAGACGCCCCCCGTATCTTCCCAGATAACGTCACCCTCGAAATCTGGAAAGACGACTCCGTCTATCTGGCTGGCCGCCTCGATCTCCTCGGGCGCAATGCCCTCTTCGGCATGGTCCTGGTCCTTCTGGTCCTTTCCCTTTTCCTCCGCCCCACCCTCGCCTTCCTCGTCGCGCTCGGCATCCCCGTCGCCTTCCTCGGTACCGTCGCCGTCATGCCTTGGCTCGGCGTGTCGATCAACATGATCTCCCTCTTCGCCTTCATCCTCGTGCTCGGCATCGTTGTGGATGACGCCATCGTCGTCGGAGAAAACGTTTACGAACGCATCGAAAAAGGTGAGAATCCCCACACCGCTGCTCCGGCTGGCACCCATGAAGTCGGTATCGTCGTCATCTTCGGCGTGCTCACCACCATGATGGCCTTCACCCCCATGCTTGGCCTCTCCGGCGTCAGCGGGAAAATCTGGCCCAACATTCCCCTCGTCGTCATCCCCACTTTGTTCTGGTCCCTGCTTCAGTCGAAGTTCGTCCTCCCCTCCCACCTCGCCCTGCTGAAAGCGCATGACAAATCCAAGCGCGACTTCATCAGCCGCCTGCTCGGCGCCGTGGACCGCATAATGAAGGCCTTCATCAAAAAGGTCTATCAGCCCATCCTGGATGTTTCCATCCGCTGGCGCTACGTCACCCTCTGCGCCTTCGTCGGCCTCGTCATGACCGTTGTCGGTCTCGTCTCCACCGGCTGGATCAAGTTCGAGTTCTTCCCAGATGTGGAAGCAGATGTCGTCATCTCCCGCATCACTCTGCCAGAGGGCGTCTCTTTTGAGTCCACCCAGGCCGCCGTCCGTACCATCGAGGCCGCCTCAAAACAGCTCCAGCAGGAATACACCGCCAAATACGGCAACCCCGTCATCCGCCACACCCTTGCCTCCTCCGGCACGCAACCCTTCCAACAGGGCTTTGATCAGATCGCCGGCCCGCCCAAGGCCTCCAACCTCGGAGAAGTCACCATCGAACTCATCGGCGGCACCGAGCGTAAAATGACCGCTGTCGAAATCGCCTCTCGCTGGCGGGAACTCACTGGCCCCATCCCCGGTGCCCTCGAGCTCTCCTTCCAAACCCAAGCTGCCGGCGGTGGCAACGCCATCGACCTCGAAATCTCCGGCAACAACATCGCTGAACTCGAAGGCGCCGCCGCCATGATCAAAGAAGCCCTGGCCGGATACCGCGGCGTGATCGACATCGCCGACAACAACCGCCCAGGGAAGCGTGAATTGAAGCTCGCCATCAAACCCGGTGGCGAGACCCTCGGCCTCCGCCTCGCCGACATCTCCCGCCAGGCGCGCCAAGCCTTTTATGGCGATGAAGCCCAGCGTCTCCAACGTGGACGGGACGAGGTCAAAGTCATGGTCCGCTACCCCGAGTCCGAGCGCCAATCCATCAACAACCTCACTGCCATGAAGATCCGCGCCGCCGACGGCACGGAAATCCCCTTCACCTCCGTCGCCTCCTTCGACTACGGCGCCTCCGCCGCCTCCATCCAGCGCGCCGAACGCCGCCGCGCCATCAAGGTCACTGGCGACATCGACGACGCCGTCGAAGGAGCCAACGCCAACGAGGTCGTCGCCGCCCTCACCAAGGACATTTTCCCCAAAGTCAAAGAGCGCTACCCAGGCATTCAGTTTGGCTTCCAGGGTGAGCAGAAAGACCAGCGCCAGTCAGTCCAAGAGATCGGACAAAAAGGCCTCATCGCCCTGCTCGGCATCTATGTCCTACTCGCCATCCCCCTGCGCTCTTACTTCCAGCCTATCATCGTGATGTCCGTCATCCCCTTCGGCATCGTCGGTGCCATCGTTGGCCACCTCTTCCTCGGGCTCAGCCTCAGCATCATGTCCATGTGCGGTATTGTCGCCCTTGCCGGCATCGTCGTGAACGACTCCCTCGTCATGGTCGAATTCATCAACCGCGAGCGCGCTGCAGGCAAGACCACCCTTGAGGCCGCCCTCACCGCAGGTGGGCGACGATTCCGACCCATCATGCTCACCTCCATCACCACCTTCGTCGGCATTATGCCCATGGTGTTTGAGACCGATGTCCAGGCCCGCTTCCTCATCCCCATGGCCGTCTCCCTCGGCTTCGGCGTCATGTTCGCCACCTTCATCACCCTCATCCTCATCCCCGCCGTCTATCTCATGCTGGAAGACGTCACCACCCTCATCCGCGGCAAAGCCCGCACCGCCGCAGCCCTCGCCGCCCACCAACCCGCCCCTGGAATCGGCTAACCGAGAACAGAGATGTTCCGCCTCCTCGCCCTGCTCCTCCCGCTCGCGTTGGCGCAGTGCTCCACCACTCGCTTCTACACCCAGGCCGCCGCCGGCCAGTGGGAGGTCCAGCGCAAAGCCCGGCCCATCGACCAGATCCTCGCCGACCCCACTACCCCCGCCCCTCTCAAAAAGAAACTCCAGCTCGTTCAGGAAATCCGCGCCTACGCCCAGACCCCTTTGCGCCTGCCCGCGCAAAGGCAATATCACCGCTACACCGACCTCCAGCGGGAGCACCTCGTCTGGGTCGTCTTCGCCGCCCCTGAGTTCTCTCTTGAGCCCCACACTTGGCGCTACCCTTTTCTGGGGAAGCTCTCCTACCGAGGCTGGTTCCGAGAGAAAGACGCCAGCGCCCTCGCCGCCGACCTCCACACCCGCCAGCTTGACGTCTTCATCGCCGAGGTCGATGCCTACTCCACCCTCGGCCTCCTCTCCGACCCCATCCTGAGCACCTTCATCGACCTCCCTGAGCGCGACCTCGCCGAGCTCCTCTTTCACGAGCTCACCCATCAGCGCCTCTACCTCCCAGGCGATACCGACTTCAACGAAGCCCTCGCCACCGCCGTCGCCCGCCACGCCACCCGCCGTTGGCTCACCGAGACCGGACGCACCCGCGAGCTCGCTGCCTACGACAGGGAAGACCGCATCCTCACCGCCTTTCTCATCGATCTCGACATCACCCGCGCCACGCTAGAAAGCATCTATTCACAAACCACCCTCACTGACGAAGCAAAGCGCCGCGCCAAAGCCGCCACCTTTCAGCAGCTCCGCCAGCGTGCCGACCGC
>JBIIUD010000276.1:0-4906 GCA_044340175.1 Verrucomicrobiaceae bacterium | reverse complement strand
GCGTTCTTCTTTGGGGCGGGCTTCGACGACCTTCAATGGGCGGCCACCGACGGCGGCGTTGTTGAGGCCTTCCATGGCAGCTCTGGCTTCGCTGTCATTGGGCATGTCCACGAATCCAAAACCGCGCGAGCGGCCGGTTTCACGATCTTTGACGACACGGGCGTGAGTCACGGTGCCGTAGGCGGCGAACTCGTTCAGCAGCTCTTCGTCTGTGAGCGTGTACGTCAGGTTGCTAACATAGAGGTTCATCTGAATCTTTGAGGAGGAGGAGTCGCCTGGGATACTGAAGGGGACGAAAACGATGATGAAGGCGATTTCACCAAAGCTTCGTAGGGCGCCTGCACAGGATGCCAAGCTGCTAGAGTGGCTTTTTCGGTGGATTTGTCAATTCACGGCGCAAGGGAAATGCATTTGGTTGGGATTTAACCCGAAATCCGATAGTGGAGGCACTCGATAGGATTGAGCAACCAAGCCTCAGCGTCTCTCAAGGGTCTCAAGCCACAGGCTTTCCAAGGTTTTCGCAACAGAGTTCATGAATCCTCCAGGCTAGAGGCTGACGGCACCCATGGCGGGAACAAGGATTTCCTCGTCGGGCACCACCTTGGAGCCAGCGGGTTTGCGGTTGAGTTCGCGGATTTTTTCGGGTGTGGTGCCGAAGGTTGAGGCGATGGATTCCAGGGTGTCGGTGCTGTGAACCCGATAGCTGAGAACGCCACGGGGGTTGGATTGGGGGGCTGGGCCGGGTGAGGCGGTGCTAGTTGAAGCAGGCGTGGGCGTGGATGCGGGTGTGGGTGTGGGTGTGCTCTTTGACGGAGTCGCAGGGTAGGTTGGCGTGGGGGCGGGCTTCGGGGTGGGGGTGGCGAGCGCGACCGTTGCCACTGCGCCAGCGGGGATGGTGATCACCTGTCCGATGCTCAAGCGGTCTGGATTGGATAGGGTATTCGAGCGCAGAATGGCGGTGGCGGAGACGCCATGTGCCGTGGCGATGCTGCTGAGAGTCTCTCCCGGTCTGACCGTGTGGCGCAGGGACCCTGTCGGGACGGCGAGGGCACTTTCGGTGGGTGGGCTGGTGGGCGATGAGGTGGGGGCTTTAGCGCTGGAAGGAACGTTCAATTTAGCGCCGACGATGATGACGTCCGGGTTCACCTGAGGATTGGCCTGCTTGAGGGCGGACTGGCTGACGCCGAGTTGCTGGGCGATTTGGGAGAAAGTCTCGCCCTTTTGAATGGTATGTGTCCTGCCAGAGCTGGCGACGGGTTTGGACGGAGCGCTGGAGGTGGGTTTGGAGGTGCGGGCGGTGGTCTGTGGGGCGTGCGACTGAACGGTTCCTTTGGCTGGAATTTTGAGGGTTTGCCCAACATTAACGCTGTCCGATTTAAGACCATTGAGTTGCATGATCTCGCCCGGACTGACGCGGTGATTCATCGCGATGCGCCAGACAGTATCGCCTGGGCGGACGGTGTAGTTGGTGGAAGTCGGCAGTGTCTGGACCGGAGCTTTGGCCGAAATGGGGGAAGGGCCGCGTGGCAGGTAGCCCGTCTTCTTTTGCAAATAATCGACATCCTTCTCCAGGTTGTAAAGGCGGAGGTCCTGGTGCTGGTCGTTGCTGCTGAGGCGGGATACTTCGGAGCGCATCTGACTGGAGGAGAGGCGCGATTGTGCAGATAGCGATGGGGAAAGGAGGCCCACTAAAAGGCAAAGACAGAACCCGACGGAGGTGCGGGTGGGTGAACGCATGGCGTGCCTGAGGCAAAGAGCGGGCAGGTGCTCGATCCGCGAGGACGATATTTTCGAGGAGAAAAGATTCACGGCTTCTATTTTAGTGAATCTAATAATTAATTCAATTTGAAATTCTTCGAACATGAATGATGCGTGGCTGAACTTCGTCTTCCCCACTTATGGTGTCTTTTTTCCAGGCAATGCTTCGTCAGATCGCTTCTTTGGGCGGTTTGATTTTTGCGTTGGGGTGTTTGGCGTGGCTGGTGGTGCTAAGGGATGAGCAGCCGGAGGTGCCGGTGGGGTGGGGGTTGACGGCAGCTTGGCATGAGGAAGGTGCGGAGGAAGAGGGACCGTCCAACGAGCAGTCGCCAAGTGACGCGAAGGCAGAGGCGGAGGCAACGACGGCTGAAGGGGAGGCGGTGAAGGCGGTGGCGGGGGCTGAGAAAAAGCGGGAGCGTCCGCTTGTGGTGGTGGATGCGGGGCATGGTGGGGGTGATGGCGGGGCGGTGTGGAATGGCATCATTGAAAAGAATCTGGCGCTGACTTTGGCGCTGAAATTGAAGACCCAACTGGAGAAACTGGGCATCGATGTGCAACTGACTCGGTCAAAGGATGTGTTTGTGTCATTGGAGGGCCGGGCGGCGATTGCAAACCAAGCAAAGGCGGATGTCTTTGTGAGTGTGCATTTGAATTCGGTCGGCAATGAGGTGGGGGTGCGCGGGATAGAGACCTACTTTAGCACCAAGAAGAGTCTCAGTGCGCTGCGGGGGATGCAGGTGGCTTATGGTTTGAATACAACGGTGGGGCTGAGAGATCGGAGAGGGGAAAAGCTGGCGGCGGTGGTGCAGCGGTTGGCCTGTCAGGGCACGGGCGCTCCTGATCGTGGAACCAAGGAACGGTCCTACACGGTGGTGCATGGTGCGCTGTGCCCGGCTGTGTTAGTGGAGTGCGGTTTCATCTCCAATCCCAAGGAAGCGGCTCTTTTGAAAACTAGAAGTTATCAAGAGAAGCTGGCGGCGGGAATCGCCCGAGGGATCTCGTCGTTTTTGCATGGCCAGGAATTGGACCCTAAACGGGGACTCGAGTTGCCAAAGGAGGCGGTGCCAGTGCCGGTGCCGGTGCTGCACGGGCCACCTTCTAAGCCGGAGTTGCTTTCCCAGAAATAGCGGCGTGCTTTTGCAGCCAAGCGAGGATTTCCGGCACGCTCTGAGCGGATTGCGCGGTCGACACAAGGTCTGATAAATGGCGGGCGTTGGCTCGGTAGCAAGGGTCGTTCAAGAGTCGGGTGAGGGCGGTAGCAACGCGGTCAGGGGTGAATTGACGTGGGGTCAAAAAATCGCCGGCTTTGAGGCGGCGCAGGCGGTGCGCGTTGTCGGGCTGATCATGGGCCATGGGCATGATCAGTTGGGGCACCCCAGCGGCGAAGCCCTGGCTGAGGGTGCCGATGCCGCCATGATGCACAAAAGCGGACGCCCGACGCAGCAGCGGACTGAAGGCGGCATAGGTTTCGGCATGGATCGAGGGAGGCAGATCCCTGGGGACCTGGGAGAGGTCCCGAGTGATGAAGACGCCTGCGCGATTGATCTGCTGCAAGGCGGCGGTGGCGGTACGGAAGAAGGTCGCCGATTGAACATTGGCGCTGCCGGCGGTGAAGACAACGGGCGGATTATCGTGGTGGCGGGCGAGAAAGGCCTGCAGCCCGGGCGGCAGAGGATTTTCGGTGGCGAGATCTTCCAACGGGAAGAGGGTTTGAAGGTGAGGGCTGGGCCAGTCGGGCTGTGGAGGCGCATACCATTGTGGAAACAGCAGCAGAGAGCCGTCTGGGGAATCCCACCAGTCATTGAAGAAACTTTTCGGAGGTGACAGGTTCAAGGAAGCGCACAACCGCCGCAACGCAGGTCCCGCGAAGAAGTCGAGTGGATTGGGGCCATGCCGGAAGAGAAAAGATTTCCACCGGGGTGGCAGAAGTTGCAGAAGCGGATGGAAAGCAGGGAAAAGGACAGGCGTGTCATGCGCGCTGACGATGACCGCCGGCTGAAGGTGAACGCTGATCAGTGGAATCCCCCATTTTTCTCTGGCCATGCGGGCCCCAAAAGCCGTCACTGGAGCTAGCATCAAATCGGGCGTGCCAGAATCTCTCGAATGGGTGGCTAAGGCATCAAAATAGAGTTCAGCTGCATGGGCAGCGTATTCGAAAACCGCCTTGGTGCCCCTGCCCAATTTCCAAAGGCGCGGATCACGCATGAGGGTTTCGAAATCGGCGTCCTGTCCGATGGGGTGCATGGGGATGCCCGCGGCGGCTGCGGTTTTGCTGAAAAGGCTGGCGGTGATCAGGATGGGGTCATGACCTGCCGCGCGCAGATGTCGGGCCAGCCAGAGGAAGGGCAGCACGTCACCGGCGGAACCGAAAGGCAGAAGGGCGATTTTCAGAGGGCGTGAAGATTTGAGTTTGATACGAGCCAATTCACGGCAATTTAAAAAACAGAAACAACCATGGTGGCGTCATTTGAAAATGGGGAAGAGGCACTGCAATGGCTTTACAGCCAACAGCAGCTGGGGGTCAAGCTGGGGCTCGAGAATGTGCAGCGGTTGCTGGTGGCGGCGGGTCTGAGTGAAAAGGAGATGAGGTTCGTCCACGTCGCGGGAACCAATGGCAAAGGGTCCACCTGCGCGTTTATCCACTCGCTCCTAGTGGCGGCGGGAGAGCGAGGAGTTGGGCTTTTTACCTCGCCCCATTTGGTGCGGTTCAACGAGCGCATCCGGGATGAGGTCGGAGAGATTCCGGGCAAAGACTTGCAGGAGTTGCTAGGCCAGTTGCGTGAACTCACGCGAACCTGGCCTAACTCGCCGACCTTTTTTGAGCTGGCTTTGGTGCTGGGGGTTTTGTGGTTCAAGAAGCAAAAATGCACGTGGGCCGTGATGGAAACGGGTCTGGGTGGCAGGCTGGACGCGACCAATGTGGTGCTGCCCGAAGTGTGTGTCATTACGAGGATCGGCATGGATCACATGGAGATGCTGGGGCCAACGCTGGCTGACATCGCTGCGGAAAAGGCCGGCATCATCAAACCCGGAGTGCCGGTGGTCACCGGTCCTCAGGAAGCGGTCGTGATGCAGGTGCTGGAAAGAGTCGCCAACGAACGACAGGCTCCCTTGATTCAGGTCACTGAGCCATGGACCGCTAGTGAAA
>JBIIUD010000237.1:0-5235 GCA_044340175.1 Verrucomicrobiaceae bacterium | reverse complement strand
CCCCAGCCCCCGTAACCGGGCCATTCCTGGCCCGCCCCAGCCCCCGTAACCAAGCCATTCCTGGCCCGCCCCAGCCCCCCGTAACCGGGCCATTCCTGGCCCGCCCCAAGCCTCCCCTCATCTCCTCCTCGCCCCCTGATCACTGATCACCGATAACTTATCACCACTTCTCCATTAGGAATAAAGACATTGACCATTCATCACTCTCCTGAATAGCCTTAAACACTTCTTCAGACCCCCACTTGCCCCACCATGCCCGAGGCCTTCCCCACCTTCCCCACCTTCCCCACCTTCTTCACCCAAGCCACCGGCAAACCCGAGCCCAATTCCCAATTCTCAATTTCCTCACCCCCGCGCCAACAAAAGCCACAGCCTGCTCGAAACCGTCCTCTGACTTCGACAGCACGATCTTCCCTCTACGAACATTTTCATCGCTGATTTTTTGATCGTGACCTTCTACGCCCATACCCTTGAAGACCGCCCCCCGGAAGACTGGGAGCCGCTGGAGGATCATCTTCAGGAGGTAGCCGAGTTGGCAGGCAAATTCGCCGCCGCCTTCGGAGCGAAAGAATGGGGCCACCTCGCCGGGCTCTGGCATGATCTGGGGAAGTATTCGCAGGAGTTTCAGGATTACTTGAAGGCCGTCACTAGTGAAGCGCATCTGGAAGAAAAGGATATGCCTGGGCGGGTCGATCATTCAACGGCGGGTGCTCAACATGCGGATAGATCGGTGAAGATTGTGGGCAGACTTTTGGCTTATCTCATAGCTGGTCATCATGCGGGGTTGCCAGATGGCATGAGCAGTGAAGCAGGAGACGCGACGTTGGAGGCGCGCTTGAAGAAGCTCATTCCAGCTTGGGCGGATGCGCCGTCTGAGTTCACTGCAGTGCCGCAACTGGCGAAACCGCCCGGTTTTGCTTTTGTCAGCGGTCATGCCACGAGCTTCTTCCTGCGAATGCTGTTCTCGTGCCTCGTGGATGCGGACTTCCTCTGCACGGAGCGTTTCATGGACAAAGGACGGGCCTCTTGTCGTCCGCACCGCCTACCCACCATCACGGATATGGAGGAATGCCTGCAACGTCATCTCGCCAAGTTTGGCAAAGCCGAGACGGAGTTGCAGAAGCAACGGGCGGGCATTCTCAACGCCTGCCTTGACGCAGCGGAGCGTCCTCCAGGCTTGTTCTCTCTAACGGTGCCTACTGGCGGAGGGAAGACGCTTTCCTCTCTGGCCTTTGCACTCAAACACGCTCGGCTTCATGGCATGGAACGCGTGGTGTATGTGATTCCGTTCACCAGTATTATCGAGCAGAATGCCAAAGTGTTCCGCGATGCTTTGGCGGAGTTGGGAGATGACGTGGTGCTAGAACATCACTCGAATCTCGATCCTGACTCGAAGCATGTGACGCAGACCACACGCCTAGCCTCAGAAAACTGGGATGCGCGGCTCATCGTCACGACCAATGTGCAGTTCTTCGAGTCGCTTCATGCAAAGGAAACCTCACGCTGCCGCAAGCTGCACCGTCTGACGAAGAGCGTCATCATCTTGGATGAAGCGCAGACACTTCCGATCACTTACATGCAGCCTTGCTTGAAGGCGCTAGAGCAGTTGAGCACGAACTACGGCAGCAGCGTGGTGCTCTGCACGGCCACGCAACCCGCCATTGTGAAGCGCGATGACTTCAAGACCGGCCTTTCAGCGCCGCATGAGATCATTCCTGATCCACCGAAGCTCTATGCGGCGCTCAAGCGCGTGGAGGTGTCCAACCTCGGTAGCCTGCCGGATGCAGAACTCGTGCCGCTGCTGCAGACACACCTGCAGGCGCTCTGTATTGTCAGCACACGCCGCCATGCCGCCGCGATGTTCCGTGCGCTGCCGAAGTCGGACGAAAATGTGCATCTCAGTGCCCTCATGTGCCCGGAGCATCGGAGCGAGGTTATCGCAATGATTCGGCAGCGAGTGAAAGACGGTGAGCCCTGCCGTGTCATATCCACTCAGTTGATCGAGGCGGGTGTCGATCTGGATTTTCCAGTCGTGTATCGCTCGCTCGCAGGTCTCGACTCGATTGCACAAGCCGCCGGGCGCTGCAATCGCGAGGGCAAGCTGCCAGGCATGGGGCAGACGTTTGTCTTCAAGCCTGAGCGTGCCATCCCTGCGGGATACTTGCGCCAGAGTGCACAGGTGACAGAGCAGGTGATGCCTGGACATGCGGATGTGCTGGGCTTGGCGGCCGTGGAGCATTACTTCCGTCTGCACTACTGGCAACGCAGCGCAGAGATGGATGCAAAGAAAATCATGGAATGCTGGCCGGCACAGCAGCCAAAGAAGACAGAGGATTTGTTGCTCTACATGTTCAAGACCTGCTCGGAGAAGTTCCGCTTCATCGAGAGCAACTACCAGTCCGTCATCATCCCCTGGGGGGAGCGCGGTAAGCAATTGCGTGATGACATTGCAGCCGGGTTTGATCCTCGCGATCAATGGCCGCTGGCCCGGCGTGCTCAGCGCTTCATCGTCTCCATCCCGGAGCCGCTCTTCAATGCCAACCTCGGCAAGAGCATCACCACCTATCACGACCGCTTTCATGTCCTCAGTAGCAGCGTGGACTACCATCCGCATACGGGTCTCACGCTCGGCAACGACGAACCCTACGACCCCGAATCCCTCATCCTTTCCTAAATCATGGCCTTTGGAATCAAACTACACGTCTGGGGCGACTTCGCCTGCTTCACCCGACCGGAGATGAAGGTCGAGCGCGTCAGTTACGACGTAATGACACCTTCAGGTGCACGCGGCATTCTGGAAGCCATCTATTGGAAACCGCAAATCCGCTGGGTCATCGACCGCATCCATGTGCTCAAGCCGATTCAGTTCACCAGCATTCGGCGCAATGAAGTGGCGTCCAAAGCCTCCGCCGCCACGGCGAAGAGTGCAATGAAAGCAGGCAGTGGTGACATCGGCATCCTCATCGAAGATGACCGCCAGCAACGCGCGGCTTTGGTGCTGCGTGATGTCGCTTATGTCATTGAGGCGCATTTCGAGATCATGGACTTGAGATTCGATAAGGATGGCCCCGAGGCGTCCCGCGATGACAATGCAGGCAAGCACTTGAGTATCTTCAACCGGAGGGCGCAGGCCGGACAATACTTTCACCATCCCTACTTCGGATGTCGTGAGTTCCCCGTGAGCTTCGAATTGATCGAGTGTGCTTTACCTGAATCGGCTCTGCCTGCTGGTGACCGTGACAAGGACTTCGGCTTTATGCTTCACGACCTTGAGTTCGATCAAGACCCGAAGACCAAGGCCGTGAAGTGCACCACGCCCCGTTTCTTCCGTGCCGTAATGAAGAGCGGTATCATTGAAGTCCCACCCTTCCACCAAGCCCTCGCCTGAGCCATGATTCTCCAAGCCTTGAACGATCTCTATGAGCGGCTGGCGGATGATGCCAGCTACGAGTTGCCGCGCCCCGGTTACAGCACGCAAAAGGTGAGCTTCTGTGTGGTGCTCAAGCCAGATGGAACGCTGGTGGACATCCAGGATGCCCGTATCACCCGCACTGAAAAGACCAAGACGGGCAAAGAGAAGACCACGCAGTTCTCACGTCCGGTTCTAGTGCCTGGGCAGGCCAAGCCACCTGGCCAAGGATTGAATCCCTGCCTCCTTTGGGACAACAGCGGCTACATGCTCGGCTACAAGAAGGATGACGAGAAGCCAGCGCGTACCGCAGAAGCCTGCGATGAATTCCGCAAGAAGCATGTTGCTCTGGAAAAGGAACTGAATGTCCCTGAGTTCTCGGCTGTTTGCCGCTTCCTTGAATCATGGTCGCCAGCGAAGGCGCTCGACTATAAGAACAAGTTGGATGACTTCGCGGCCACGGGCTTTGGCGTGTTCCAGATTCAAGGTGCGACAAACTACCTGCACCAGATGCCGGCGATCAAAGAATGGTGGGCGAGGCAGCAGGATACAGAGACCCCTGATCTCATCGCGCAGTGTCTTGTGACGGGGGACGTGTTGCCCATCGCACAGACACATCAACCGGCGATCAAAGGTGTGAACGGAGCCCAACCGGGTGGTGCTTTGTTAATCTCGTTCAACATGACTGCCGTCGATTCGTATGGGCGCGACAAGCAGCAAGGCTACAACTCACCGACGAGTCAGACGGCGGTGTTCAACTATGCCAACGCCTTGAATACGATGCTTGGTGGCCCGCAATCGCACCGGCACCGCGTTATCATCGGCGATGCCACGACTGTGTTCTGGACAGAGAAGCCGACGGCGGCGGAATCACTCTTTGCTGACTTCCTTCAAGGCAACGAGATTGGCAATGAGGCAGGTGAGGCAGCACAGGATCAAGCGCTTGCAACGCGGCTACGTCTGTTCATGGAAATCCTCCGGCAAGGCGGCGGCGCGGAGTTGACCAAACTAGGCGATGATCCGCAGACGAAGTTTTTCATCCTCGGACTGTCCCCGAATGCCTCCCGCCTCTCCGTGCGCTTCTGGCATGCGGCGAGTCTGGGGCAGATGGTGGACAAGCTGAAGGCTCACTATGATGCGCTAAGCTTAAAGCGATCTTCAGACAAAGACCCGGAGTTTCCTGCTATATGGCAGATTCTTCGCCAGACAGGGCGCGAGTCAAAGGACATCCCGCCGCTGCTCTCCGGGTCTCTGATGCGCTCCATCCTCACCGGCAGCCGCTATCCACAAGCTTTGTTCAACGCCGTGCTCAACCGCATCCGCGCTGATAACGAGATCACCTTTCTCCGCGCTGCTATTTTCAAAGCCTTTCTCATCCGCAACCATCAACTCGACATTCCCATGAGCCTAGACACAACCCGAACCGAACCCGCCTATCTGCTTGGTCGCCTCTTCGCGGCCTTGGAGAAGACTCAGGAAGATGCACTGCCCGGCATCAACGCCACCATCCGCGACCGCTTCTACAGCGCCGCCTCTGCCACGCCCGGCACAGTCTTCCCACGCTTGCTGCGTACCTATCAGCATTGGCTCAGCAAGCTCGAAGGTGGATACAGAGTGAACCGCGAGCGAGCGGTGCAGCAGATCATGGCGGGGCTGAACGTCATGCCCGGCCATCTAGCGCCCGAAGGCCAAGGCCTCTTCGCCATCGGCTACTACCACCAACGCCAGGACTTCTTCACCAAGAAAGACAAACCAGAACTCGCCCAAGCCTAAACCCTTCAATCATCTAAACTCAACACTACCACCATGAATAACCGCTACGACTT
>JBIIUD010000236.1:0-5244 GCA_044340175.1 Verrucomicrobiaceae bacterium | reverse complement strand
CCGTATTGTCACCGCCTGGGAGGAGGCGCTGTCTGGCGCGCGGCACGACATTCGCACCGACGTTCCTTTTCAACATCACGTGCAAAGCATCGACCTGCCGTATCGCAAGGTCACCGTGCTCGAGCGCGCGGCTGCCATGACCGAAGCCGCCCAATTCAAAGACGTGCCCGCCCAGCGCTGGAACTACCTTTGGAATCAAAAAGTCATCGACCGCTTTGACGCGCAGAAAGCAGGCACTCAGGCACCTTACCAGATGGAGCTTCATGCTCTGCGTCTCGGCGACTGCGCCATCGCTACGAACGCTTTCGAACTCAACACTGACTTTGGCGTGCAGATGAAAGCGCGTAGTCCAGGCATGCAAACCTTTGTCATCCAGCTCGCCGGTCCCGGCACCTACCTGCCTACCGAGCGTGCCGTCAAACATGGCGGCTACGGCGCCGTCATTCAGAGTAGCCAGATCGGGCCTGAGGGTGGGCAAGTGCTTGTCGAAGAAACCGTTAAAGCTTGGAAGACCTTGTGGAGCGAAAAGTGAGTTCAACATCATGAAGGCCCGATTCATCTGCAGTAGCCTGCTCGCTTGGATGCTCGTGGTGATATCGGGTCATGCGGCAGATGAGGCGACCCTTCGTGAAGCGGTCACCCGTTCGCTTCATCTGATCGAAAGCAGCGCGGCGATCGGCATTGATGAACGACCGAACTGCTTCACCTGTCATCACAGTGGTCTGCCGGTGATGACTCTCCTCACCGCTCGCGAGCGCGGTTTTTCCGTGCAGGCAGATACCCTCGCGGTGCAGCTGCAGTTCACTGCCGACCAGCTGGCCAAAGGTCGCGACAACTACTTGGTCGGCAAAGGGCAGGGCGGGCAGGCCTTCATGGCGGGCTCTGCTCTATGGACCCTCAAACTCGGTGACTGGAAGTCGGACGCCACCACCGGCGCAGTGGTCGAGTACTTGCTCGGCCATCAAAAAGAGCTCGGCCACTGGACGCCGCCGTCCATCCGTCCGCCGAGCGAGGAGAGCCCCTTCAGCGCCACCTACTTCGCTTTGGAAAGCCTGAAGCCCTTCGGCCCGGCTGAGCAACGAACCCGCAGCCAGGAGCGCATCAACCAAGCTCAGATATGGCTGTTGCAAACCCCGGCGCAGACCACCGAGGATCGCGTCTTTCGCCTCGCATCTCTGCACAGCGCCGGAGCAGAGGCCACGGCTGTGCAAATCGCTGCGAGTGAGCTGCTTCGCACCCAGCGGCCCGACGGCGGTTGGGCGCAGTTGGAGAGCATGAGCTCTGACGCTTACGCTACTGGAACCGCTCTCGTGCAGCTGCAGCGCACCGGCAGCCTGCTCGTGACTGACCCTGCCTACCAGCGTGGATTGCAGTGGCTGCTTCAGGATCAACTCGCCGATGGTTCCTGGCACGTCGTCTCCCGCAGCAAGCCCTTTCAAAAATACTTCGAGTCCGGCTACCCGCATGGAAAGGACCAGTTTATTTCCATCACCGCCGCCTGCTGGGCCACCACCGCGCTAGCCCTTGCTTTGCCTGTCTCACCGTAGGCGCTCGTTTCTAGGAGGAGAGGTTTCCAGATATGTCGTCAAAATCATGATGGGTAAAATGATTCAGTACTCCATGCTTTTGCCATCATCTCAGCCTTACAGGTTTTGTGGATTGAACCGAAAGGGGTATGTCATTTCGATCCCGCAGTGAGTTGGGCGTGAGCGTGGTGTCACTCCAGAAAGCGGGAGCCTGAGGGCAGTCGCAAATAGACCATGAATCGCGGAGGTGAGTTGCCGGGCCGCTTGATCACGATCTCTGGTGTGTAGCCGTCTTTGGGTGCGATGCGATAAATGGCTTTGTACGTTTCTGGTTTTTGGAATCCACGGCGGTCAGGAGAGTGCCTTCGAGTCCTTTGAGGCGCAGTGTGGTTTCACTGTAGGAGCCAGTGAGTTTCACGACTGGACGTCTGCCAGGAGTTCGGAGATGGAGTCGTAGCGCTCCAAAATCTCATCCAGATCGTGCTGAACGCGGCGGTGAAACCTAGCGGACACGACGTTTCAGGCCGGCGACGAGTTGATCGAAAGTGATGAGCACTGAGGGGTCTCTCTCGGCTTCGTCCATACGACGGACGACTTCAGCGTCAGTCACCTGATAAACCGGGCTCTCCAAACCATGAAGGAGTCGGGACGCGAGGGCGGCGCGCTCTTCCTCGCAGAGTTTGGAGGCTTCGGTGGCGATTTCTTCCAGTTTCATCTTGAGTGCCGCATACGGGAACGTTGCGTGGCTTGCCAGATGATTCTTTGTGGGAAGGGGCGTCCGCCGCAGATCCTCAGGTGGAGACGGGAGGTGATCTTGCCTTGGGTGGCTTGACCGTGCTGGACTTTGGTCATACAATCAGGCTGTGAGTGTGCTTACAGATCGCATCTTCAAGGAAGTCGAGTCTTCGCCGGAGACAATTCAGGCGGATGTGCTGGACTTTGTGCTACAGGCTAAAGAGAAAGCTCCGGGGGCCTATATTCGGCATACGCCGGGGGTTTGCGGTGGAGAGGCGTGCGTGCGCAACACGCGCATCGCGGTGTGGATGCTGGAGGAAGCTCGACGATGCGGGGTAGAGCAGTTGGACTTGCTGTTGGACTATCCAAATCTAACAGAGCAAGACATGGAGGCGGTGTGGCATTATGTCGCAAGCCATGCGGAGGAGATCGAAAGTGCAATCCGTGCCAATCAGGAGGCGTGATGGCCGAGATCTATGCGAACGAGAACTTTCCACGGCGAGTCGTGGAAGCGTTGCGGGCGCTGGGACATGACGTGCTGACTTCGAAGGAAGCGGGTCGGGCTAACCAGATGGTGCCGGATGAGGAGGTTCTACAATTTGCAACCGAGCAGGAGCGGGCAGTGCTTACCTTGAATCGGCTCGATTTTTTTCGGCTGCACCGCATCAAAGAAAGTCGGCACTTTGGCATCATCGCCTGCACGCGCGACACGGGTGATGTGACGGGTTTCGCGTTGCGCATTCACGAGGCGATTTGTCAGGCCGGCAATCTGAAGGGACAAGTGATCCGAGTTGTGCGCAGGTCTGCTTGAATCAGGGCGTCTGCCGGAGATCGAGGGTGAAGGGGAATTCTTTGAGGGTGGAGATGGGGGCGGGGTCGATCTTGCCTTGGGTGTGGCCGTGGGTGAAGAAGCGATTCAAACGGCGGGACTCGGCTTCGTAGGAGTTGATGGGGAAGGTGTCGTAGCTGCGGCCACCGGGGTGGACGACGTGGTAGCTGCAACTGCCAAGGGAACGTTTGTTCCAGCGGTCGATGACGTCGATGATCAGGGGCGAGTCGATGCCGATGGTGGGGTGCAGGCAGTTCGGTGGCTGCCAGGCGCGGTAGCGGACGCCGGCGACGAATTCACCAACGGTGCCGGTGGGGTGCAGGGGCACGGTGCGGCCGTTGCAGGTGATGGCGTAGCGGTCGCCGATAAGGCCTTGGGTTTTGATTTGCAGGCGCTCGAGAGAACTGTCCACGTAACGCACGGTGCTACCAGCGGCGCCTTCTTCACCAAGGACATGCCAGGGCTCGAGGGCGGTGCGGAGTTCGATGTGAATGCCGCGCTGGTTGACCTCGCCAATGTGCGGGAAGCGGAACTCGAAGTGGGGCAGGAACCAGTCGCTGCGCATGAGGTAGCCAGCGTCGGTCATGTCCTCCATGACATCTTCGAGGTCCTGCCAGACGAAGTGCGGGAGCAGGAAGCGGTCGTGCAGTTCGGTGCCCCAGCGGACGAGACTTTCCTTGTAAGGCTGCTGCCAGAAGCGGGCGATGGCGGCGCGCAGGAGGAGGTGCTGGGCAAGGCTCATCTCTGAGTGCGGTGGCATTTCAAAGCTGCGCAGTTCGACGAGTCCGAGGCGACCGGTAGGGCTGTCCGGGGAGAAGAGTTTATCGATGCAAAACTCGGTGCGGTGGGTGTTACCGCTGACGTCGGTGAGCAGGTTGCGGAACACGCGATCAACGAGCCAAGGCGGGACCTCGCCAAATTCAGGGATTTGGTTGAAGGCGATCTCGAGCTCATAAAGCGCGTCGTTGCGGGCTTCATCGACACGCGGTGCCTGGGAGGTGGGGCCGATGAAAAGACCGCTGAAGAGGTAGGAGAGCGAGGGGTGATTGTGCCAGTAAGAGAGCAGGGAGCGCAGCAGATCGGGACGACGGAGGAAAGGGCTGTCGGAAGGGATTTCTCCCCCGACGACGATGTGGTTGCCACCGCCGGTGCCGGTGTGGCGACCATCGACCATGAATTTCTCGGTGCCGAGGCGAGTGAGGCGGGCCTCTTCGTAGAGTGTCTTGGTGGAATGAACGAGTTCTTTCCAGGACTCCGAAGGGTGCGTGTTGACCTCGATGACGCCTGGGTCGGGGGTGACTTTGATAACGCGAATGCGGGGATCAAACGGCGGTGGGGTACCTTCGAGAATGATCGGCATGTTCAGCGCGGCGGCGGTGTCCTCGATGGCACTGGTAAGATCCAGGAAGTCCTCGATGCGCTCGACCGGTGGCAGGAACAGATGGATGCGACCATTGCGGGCTTCCGCACACAAGGCGGTGCGGGTGATCCAGCTGGCGGACTCAAGATGACCAGGAGCGCGGGCGTTGTCTGGGGCAAGCTTCGGCCGGCGGGTGGGGTCGGCTTGGCCACGCTCGGCAAGGCGGGAGCGTTCGGTGTCGAACTTGGCAGGGTCGTGGCTGCTCAACCAGTCGGCAAAGGGTTGGATGAAGCGCTGGCGGCTCTTGGGTTTTTCCGGTAGCGCGGGCCAGGCTTGCTGAGGATCCGGCGGGTGGACCCAAGGGAAATCGGTCTCGGAGACCCAGGGCAGGGAGTCCAGTGGCAGACGATAGCCCATCGGTGAATCACCAGGGATGAGATACATGCGTTCGTCTCGGAGGAACCACGGGCCGGAGTGCCAGCGAAGCTCGCCCTGGATCCAGTCGCGCTTCAAAGGCAGGGCGTAACCGACGACGTGGTCGAGGCCTTGGGAGAAAATCTTGGTGAGGCGCTCGCGTTCGAGGGGGTCCTTCAGATTGGACTCAAGAGGATCGACATTGGTGGGCAGTCGGCGCTCTTTCCAGAGGTAGTAGAAGGCATCTTCGTAGCCAGTTTGAAGGTGGCTCGAATCGACCTCCAGGGCTTCTGCTAAGGCGATGGCAAAGCGCTGGGCATCCTCGGCGGTGTGGCCGTAGTCGATGTTTTCATCGGCAATGAGGTCATGATTGGACCACA
>JBIIUD010000772.1:0-3343 GCA_044340175.1 Verrucomicrobiaceae bacterium | reverse complement strand
AAGGCCGTCACCTGACCTCTGCCAGTAGGTCAGGTCAGGACAGGGCAGGGGAGAGTAGAACAGGATAGAACCGTGTAGAAAATGGCGGAAGGGGCGGGATTCGAACCCGCGGTGAGTATTACCCCACGTTCGATTTCGAGTCGAGTGCCTTAAACCGAGCTCAGCCACCCTTCCGTATTCGCTTTCGTGCGCGAACGACTATCCTAACCGCTGCGCCAGCCTTTGCAAGCGCTAGGAATCGCCTGGTTGCGATCATCCCCGCCTTTTGACCCTGCAGACGTTACAACCCGACTTCCGAAGTTCGAGGAGTCGTCGGCGCTGCCTCCAACTTTGGAGTCCGGGTCCAAAAGCGCGCTCCCCACCGTCCCGGGACTTGCCGTGCGATCGAACCACGACCTTCTCAGGGCGCCGCCCTCTTTTTTCGCCCACTCTGCGCGCCGCTCCAAACTCCCATCTTGCCGATCGTCTTTACGGAGAAATCCTCAAACCCTTGATTTTGAAGGCTCTCAGAAGGGATTGAGAATGATCTCAAAAATGCTAGGCCAAAATGAGGTTTTGACGCAGAAAAAAAAAGATCGTCGTGGAACGCCGCTAGCTACGTCGATGGGGACGTATCACCCCTACCCATGGTGAAAAAGTATTTGGAGAAACACAACATCTTGTGCATGATCTGAACTGCGGTGTGTATATCTAGTATTTATAATCGCCGTGGCAACTGCTGAATCTTCCTCTTAAACCGCCTTTTCCACCCTCTCTCTGTTACAAAATCGTCATGGACAAAACCTACACCATCGGAACCCGCCAATTCGTTCTCGACCAGGACAAAGCTGAGGCCGCCTACGCCGCCAAACGCATCATCAATGGTCGCCAGACCATGACCTTCAACCTCCTCCCCCTGAAGTATCAATGGGCCTACGATTTGTACCGCCTCATGAAGGCCAATCACTGGGAACCCGAAGACATCCAGATGCAAAAGGACGTCGAACAGTGGCGCTCCAACGATGTCTCCCAGAACGAACGCTGGATCATCATGATGGCCATCGGCTACTTCTCCGCCGCTGAAGGCATCGTCGGCGACAACATCCAGCACGTCGTGCGCGAGCTCGTCACCGCGCCCGAGCTGAAGCTCGTCCTCGGCCGCCATGCTCACGAGGAAAACATCCACGCTGACAGCCTGCTTTACATGATCTCCAGCCTCGGCATCAACCCGCACGAGTGCGAGGCCATGTTTGAGCAGATCCCGACGATCGTGAAGAAAAACGAGTTCGTCACTCGCCACTCCAACGCCCTCCGCCGCACTCTCGACCTCACCCAGATCGAAAACAAAAAGACCCTGGCCAAAAACATCTTCGTCTTCGGCCAGTGCATGGAAGGCACCCAGTTCTACGGCCTCTTCGGCATGGTCCTCAGCCTCTATCGCCAAAACAAATTCCCCGGCATCGGCCAAATGTTCCGCTACACCCTGCGGGATGAGTCCAACCACATCGAGGTCTTCCGCTCGCTGTTCATGGACCTCGTGGACGAAAACCCCGAGATCTGGACCACCGAATTCCGCGAGGAACTGGTCGACACCATGCGTGAGGCCGTCGCTCTGGAAAAAGAATTCATCCGCGACTGCCTGCCCGTCAACGCCGTCGGCCTCAGCCCCGAAGAATTCGAGACCTACATCGACTACATCGCCGATCGCCGCCTCGCCGGTTGCGGTCTCCCGCCCATCAACCCCGGTGTCTCCAATCCCCTGCCTTGGCTGGCCGAGATGATGGACATCCGCAAGGAGCAAAACTTCTTCGAAGGCAAGGTCACCGATTATCAAAAAGCCAGCGCCCTGGTCATCGGCTCCGACGACGACCTCTGAGTCCAGTCATCAGGATCCAGGAATCAGTTTTTAGTACTCACAAATCAGTATTTAGTCTTCAATAGTCACTGTTTATCATTCAGCTTGTCCTCGTCCTAGTCCTCTCCCATCACCCTCGACTCACGTCTCACTTCTCACTGACCACTGACCACTGACCACTGATTACTGATTACTGATTACTGATTACTGGCTCCCCACCCCTCTCCACACACTCCCCGCAACCAACACTCCCGCTCGCCATGCTCAACGACCTGCTCCAAGAAGACGCCCACCTCAAGCGTATCGCCAACACCCCGAAAGATCAAAAGCCTCAGTTCGAGTGGAGCACCCTCGCCACTGGCATGGTCGGCACCGGCGGCAAATCCATCAAGGTGCGCGTCGGCGCGGATGAACGCGACTTCGATGTCGGCGAGATCGCGGACACGGTCGGCGGCGCCATCACCGATCTCCTCCTCGCCCGTCAGAAGGAGCAGGACATTTACAACGACCACAACCGCCGCCTGGTGAAGAGCATCTCTCAGGCCGTCGTCGAGGAGCTGCAATCCAAAGCCGGTGAGCGGGAGGCGTCGGGAGCGCCTTCCATCAACGCCCGTGAAATCCACGACATCATCGAGCGCGCCCTCGTCCACCAAAACGCCTACGACGTCGCCCGCACCCTCGCGGAAAAACGCAAGCGCTCCGGCGACGAACTGCTCTCCGGTGTCCGCACCACCTCCGCCCCCCAGCCCATCATCGTCAACGCCAAAGTCATCCGCCGCAGCGGCCAGCTCGTCGCGTGGAACCACGACAAAATCGAGATCGCCGTGCGCAAGGCCTTCCTCTCCATGGAGCTGGATTCCTCACCCGCCGTCGCCGTCGCCGAAGCCGTCTCCCGCGCCATCTCCGAGGAAGGCAAGCAGTTCGTCCACATCGAGGACGTGCAAAACCTCGTCGAAGAGGAGCTCATGAAGCAGGGCCACTTCAAGGTCGCCCGCTCCTACATCCAGTACCGCGCCATGCGCAACACCCTGCGCGACGCCGAAGTCATCCAGGAAGCCATCGCCACCGCTGACGATTCCGAGCAGCAGCAGTCCCTCATCCTGGTCCGCACCAACGACGGCAATTCCTTCCTCTGGGACGGCCAAGACCTCAAGAAGCGCATCGACTTCGCCGCCCTCGGCCTCGACCTCTGCTTCAACCGCGCTGAGATCGAGATGGAACTCCGCCGCTCCATCTTCTCCGAAATCACCGAGGACGCGCTCAAAACCACCATCATCCTCAACGCCCGCACCATGATGCAGCATGACGCGGACTTCGCCAAGTTCGCCGCCCGCATCCTGCTCACCTACATTTACGAGGAAGTCCTCGGCTGGGACATCGCCCGCGACGGCATCGAGGCCCTCCCCGCCTTCCACCGCCGCGCCTTCCGCCGCAACCTAGCCCGTGGTGTCGAGATTGAGCGCATCCACCCCCGCCTCCTGCAGTTCAACCTCGACCGCCTCGCCGACG
>JBIIUD010000235.1:0-5255 GCA_044340175.1 Verrucomicrobiaceae bacterium | reverse complement strand
CGACATCAAATGGAAACACGTCGAAGGCCCCGCCGCCAACTCCTTGATCCGCCGCCGCCACTTCGAGCGCCTACCCATACCCACATAAGGCCCCGTCAAAGCCCGCACCACCCCCAAAGGGTCAAGCCCCTCCTCCGATTCATCACTCAGTGCCATCTTATGCGTCTTCATCCAGATGGAACCTCGACCCAATTCAAACTAGCGTCAATTTATTTTATCTGCTACATTATTATATTGATTAATGTGACTGCCTCAGGACGTGGCTCCGTGGGCTTTGCGGTACTGCAGGAGGAAATGCTTTTTTGCTTGGCCTGTTTCAAAAAGAAAACCCCGCCCTGGCGGGTGCCGGGACGGGGTTTGGGTTTGGGGGTTTTGAGTTCGGATCAGCTCTTCAAATCGAAGCGATCCAAATTCATGACCTTGGTCCAGGCGGCGACGAAGTCGGTGACGAACTTCGCCTTGGCGTCCTCGCTGGCATAGACCTCGGCGATGGCTCGCAGTTGGGAGTTCGAGCCGAACACGAGATCGACAGAGGTGGCCATCCACTTCATTTCGCCGGTCTTGCGATCGGTGCCTTCGTAGAAGTGCTCGCAACGAGGAGAGACTTTCCACTCGGTGTCCATGTTGAGCAGGTTCACAAAAAACTCGTTGGTGAGAGCACCGCGGTTTTTCGTGAGCACACCGAGATCGGGGTGACCGGTGTTGGTGCCGAGCACTCGCATACCGCCAACGAGCACCGTCATCTCGGGCGCCGAAAGCGTGAGCAGGTGCGCGCGGTCCACCAGGGTCTCGGGACCGGGGCGATCCAGCTCGTGGCCGAGGTAGTTGCGGAACCCGTCCTGTTTGGGCTCGAGATAACCAACCGATTCAACATCGGTCATTTCCTGGGTGGCATCCGTGCGACCGGGGGAAAACGGTACGCTGAGGTCATGCCCCGCCTTTTTAGCCGCGGCTTCGACGGCGGCGCTGCCGGCGAGCACAATGAGATCCGCCAGGGAGATCTTCTTGCCGCCGGATTGCGCAGCGTTGAAGGCGGACTGGATTTCCTCCAGCTTGGCCAGCACTTTGGCGAGTTGGGAGGGGTTGTTGACCTCCCAGTCTTTCATGGGAGCCAGGCGGATGCGCGCGCCGTTGGCACCGCCGCGTTTGTCAGTGCCGCGGAAGGTGGAGGCGGACGCCCAGGCGGTGGCGACGAGTTCGGAGGTGCTTAGGCCGGAGGCGAGGACCTGGGATTTGAGTTGGGCGATGTCTTGGGCATTCACCAACTCATGATTCACAGGTGGCACGGGATCCTGCCAGACCAGCACTTCCTTGGGAACTTCCGGTCCATGATAGCGGGCCACGGGGCCCATGTCGCGGTGCGTCAGCTTGAACCAGGCGCGGGCGAAGGCATCGGCAAACGCTTCTGGGTTCTCCAGGAAGCGGCGCGAGACCTTTTCATACGCGGGGTCCATGCGCAGGGCGATGTCGGTAGTGAACATCATCGGCGCGTGGGTCTTGCCAGCGACGTGGGCGTCCGGCACGGTGCCTTGGCCAGCGCCGCCTTTGGGCGTCCACTGCTGGGCGCCTGCGGGGCTCTTCGTGAGTTCCCACTCGTAGGCGAAGAGGTTGGTGAAGTAGCCGTGCGACCAGTTGCGGGGGGTGGTGGTCCAGGCGCCTTCGAGGCCGCTGGTAATGGTGTCTTCGGCGTTGCCTTTGCCGAACTTGTTTTTCCAGCCCAGACCCTGCTGCTCCAGCGGCGCGCCCTCCGGCTCGGGACCAACGTTATCGGCGGGGCCGGCACCATGCGCTTTGCCGAAGGTGTGACCACCGGCGATGAGCGCCACGGTTTCCTCGTCGTTCATGGCCATGCGGCCGAAGGTCTCGCGGATGTCGCGGGCGGCAGCGAGGGGATCAGGTTTGCCATTGGGGCCTTCCGGATTGACATAAATGAGTCCCATCTGCACGGCACCCAACGGGTTTTCAAGCTGGCGCTCGTCCTTGTAGCGCTTGTCGCCAAGCCACTCGGTTTCTGGACCCCAGTAGATGTCTTCCTGGGCTTCCCAAACATCGGCGCGACCGCCCGCATAGCCGAAGGTTTTGAAGCCCATGGACTCCAGGGCGACATTGCCGGTGAGGACCATCAAGTCGGCCCAAGAGATCTGGGTGCCGTACTTTTGTTTGATGGGCCAGAGCAGGCGGCGGGCTTTGTCGAGGTTACCATTGTCCGGCCAACTGTTGAGCGGAGCGAAGCGGAGGGTGCCGTAGCCGGCGCCACCGCGACCGTCGGTGACTCGATAAGTGCCGGCGCTGTGCCAGGCCATGCGGATGAAGAACGGGCCGTAGTGACCGTAGTCAGCGGGCCACCATTCCTGGGAATCCGTCATGAGCTTCAGCAGGTCCTCCTTGAGTGCGGCGTAATCGAGCTTTTGGAACGCCTCCACGTAGTTGAAGTCGGCACCGAGAGGATTGCCCTTGGGCGAGTTTTGGTGGAGGATGCTAAGGTTAAGCTGCTCGGGCCACCAGTCGCGATTGGACATGGCACCGGCGGCGGTGTGACGAGCGGCAGGGGCTTGGGCCCCCATCACGGGGCATTTACTGATGTCTTCCATAGGTTTATCGTTTGGAGTGGGATTAGCGGTTGGAGTGGGACTTTTCTGAGCCGAGGCAGACCCGACCTGAGTCAGCATTGCGAAAGCGAGCACTAGCCTAATTTGGGATGTTCTCATAGCAATTTTGGGTTGGACTTCGAATGTCTTGATTCGGACAAGGGTTGGTTCCGAACGGTCCTCATTTACTTGCTCCCATTCAATGCATCCAATGCATTGTTTATATGCTTGCCATGCACCAATCGCATCATTAGCATTTTTGAAATGCGAATTCCCATCGAATTTCAAGCCCTCGAACAGTTCGTCGCACTAGCGCGCACGAAGAACTTCACCCGTGCGGCTGAAGAGCTGAATCTGTCACAGTCCGCACTCAGCCGCTCGATCCAAAAGTTTGAAGACCAGCTGGGACAGCCCTTGTTTGAACGCAAACCGCGCGAGGTGCTATTGACCTCCCTGGGCGAGCTCTTGCACGAGCGGGCCAAGGAGATTTTGAAACTGGTTGAAGAGACTTTTTCTGAACTCTCTGAAGCGGGCCGCCGCCAGAGGATCCGACTTGGAGCCATCCCCACCATCGCACCCTACTTGCTGCCCCGACTGCTAGGCGTGTTCTCCCAACGCTACCCTGACATCTCGGTCATTGTTCAGGAAGACACGACGGATACCCTGATCAAAAGCTGCCGCCAGGGTGACATTGATCTGGCCATCGTCGCGCTGCCCATCAGCGCCAAGGACCTCGAAGTCGAAGCTCTCTTTTCAGAAGAGTTGCTGCTGGTGCTGCCCCTTGGCCATCCTCTGGCCACGCAGGAATCGATCCAGGTCGAGGCCGTGAGCAGCTACCCGTTTGTCATGCTAAATGAAGCCCACTGTTTGGCAGAAAACATCTCGTCCTTCTGTCGTCGGCAGGCCATCCAACCCATCACGGTGGAACGCACCAGCCAGTTGACCACAGTGCAGGAACTGGTGTCTCTGAATCATGGTGTCTCGATCATTCCGGAGATGGCGCGCAACATCGACCAGAGCGACCAGCGAGTTTACTGCTCTTTCAGCGGCGAGAAGCCAACCCGGACGGTGGCGATCATGTGGAACCCTGCTCGTTTCCAAAGTACCGCCATCAAACTTTTGATGAAACAGATGCGCACACCACCACCTTCAGCGCCACTCAAGAAAGGTGCCCGCAAAAAGCCGACCGCACGTCCCGATTGATCCGCCACAGTCCTTGCGCTATGCGAAGAGCATGACGCTCACTCTTCCCAAATGGTTTGATTTGCACACCCACTTCCGGCAAGGACCGGCGGTGGCGGCATATGTCCAAGCCCATCTTGACATGGGGTGTGCAGGGGCTTTGGCGATGCCAAACACGCAGCCGCCGGTTTCCAGAGTCTCCGGTGCCGCAGAAGCGGATTCTTGGTCGATCGAAAGCTACACTGAGGTGCTGCACGCGGCTGGCACCGGGGGTTTTGAGGAGCTCATCGTGCCCCTGTATCTGACGCGCCAGACCACGGCAAAAATGATTGCTGAGGGTGCCGCGTCCGGTCTGCTGCGGGCCTGCAAATACTACCCTCCGCATGGGACGACCAATGCGGAGCATGGCTTGCCTATGGATGACCTCATTGGTGGCGACGTCCTCCGCGCTATGGAAGAGCACGGGGTCATCCTCTGCATTCATGGTGAGCAACACGCACTGAGCGGCTCTGATTACCTCGATTCGGCGCAGAATGCGGAGACACGTTTTTATGCAGAGCGCATGCCACGACTGGTCGCTGCCCATCCGAGATTGCGCATCGTCTGCGAGCACATCACCACCCGCACCGCCGCCGCGTTCGTGGATGCCGCATCGGACTCTGTGGGAGCCACCCTCACACCACAACACTTGCTTTACACCCTGGGGCATTTGATCCAGGGGCTGAAATATCACCTGTATTGCCTGCCCATCGTGAAGTTCCAGGACGACCGCACTGCTCTGCGTGAGGCGGTGACCGCACAGGGACAGCGTAAGTTTTTTGCAGGCACGGACAGCGCACCCCATACCACAAAAGCCACGGCCTGTGGCTGCGCCGCAGGGTGTTTCACCGGAGGCTGCGCGCCCCAGCTTTATGCCATGGCCTTTGAGCAAGCGGGTCTCGATCTGAGCACTCCAGATGGGCAGAACCGGTTCGAAGCTTTTCTCTGCCACAACGGCCCCGCTTTCTATGGATTCCCCTCCTCAGAGCAACACTTTCGCATGCAGAAAACGCCTGCCCAATGTGCCATTCTTGAGACTCCCGCCGGACCTGTCACGCCCCTGCCCGTCGGTCTGGGCATCGAATTGGATTGGCAAATCTGTCGTTGAGACCCGAACGCTGCGCTTAACTCAAGCAGTGGGAACGTTTTGTAACCAAGCGTCCCATCCATTGGTCTTGCTAGACCGACACAAGGATTTCCTGCCTGAACCCGGCAGATTTCCAAATCGGCATCGATCTCCGCCTCACTTGCATTGGGGAAGGCAGCGGCGAGGCGGCGGTTTTCGGGTTGAACAGGACCAAAATTTACAAATTCCTGACATTCGAGTTTCTTGCTTTTATTCTATTTACAATTATCATAGTTACAATATCCAGCATGAGGAATCGAAGTGTTGGATGCTGTATCGTCCATGCCCCTCACCTCCGTGCTCCGAAATTTCTGTCTCTT
>JBIIUD010000234.1:0-5267 GCA_044340175.1 Verrucomicrobiaceae bacterium | reverse complement strand
CCGTGGCTGTTGGTGTCTTTGGTTTTGCTTTTGCCTTTGCCTTTGGCGTTCTTTTGGGTGCGGGTGGCGAGGTAGGCCATGAGGTCGCGGAGATCTTGGAGGGGGAGGGTGAGGGCCATGGGGGGCATGGCGGAGATGGGTGGTGTGAGGCTGGCGATGGTGCTGCGGTTGAGCTGGGTTTCTTTGCCGTCTGGGGCGAGCAGGGTGATCTGATCGGGGGTCTCTTTGACCAGTCTGCCGATGAGGGCGGTGCCGTCTTTGAGGGTGGCGGTGGCCATGCCGTAACCTTCGGCGATGACGGCGTTGGGGTTGATCAAGGACTCGAGGATCTTGGCGGTGGGGAGGCGGTCGGCGACGGTGGTGAGGTCGGGGCCTTGCACGCTGCCTGCGCCGTTCATGAGGTGGCACTGCATGCAGGCGCCTTGATTGCGGAAAACGGTCTCGCCTTGGGCGGCGTTGCCGCCGAACTCGGTGAGGGTTTGCGGGAGGTCGGTGAAGGTTTTGAGGGCGGGGTGGTCAGCGGTTTGCAGGCGGGTGTAGAGATCCAGCCAGAGACTGGGCCGGACCTGGGGGCTGCGGTCGGTCCAGAGGGTGGCGATGGTGTCGGCGGGCAATCCGGCGATGGCGGCGCGGGCGCTGAGGAGGGGACCGGTGGTGATTTGCTCACGGGCGAAAGTGGCGAGGTCTGGGAGCTTGCGGGCGAAGGCGTGACCGAGGGCGGCGGCCTGGACGGCGGGGGCGGGATCTTTTAATAAGGTGGTGAGCAAGGCGTTATCGGCGGGTTTGGCCAGCTTGATGAGCATGTCGAGCGAGGCGACTCGGATGGTGGGGTCGAGGGCGGTGGTGGTGACTTGGCGGCGGAGGGTGGCCTCGTCGAGCGTGATGCTGAGTTGGCTGGCGAGCTGGGTACCGAGGGTAATCAGCGTGGCGTCCTCAGTGGTGGCGAGGAAGGTCGGCAGGAGCTTTGCGAGGGCGGTGGTGAGGGCGGCGGGATCCCGCTGGATGACTTTTTGGGGGCGGTAGTGGCCGAGGATGGGGTCGGTCTCGATGGCGGCAGCCCATTTCTCCAAGCCGTGCAGAGCGAACTGGCGGGCGGCGGGGCTGAGGGCGGGGTGGGCGGCGAGCTCGAGGATGCGGCGGGCGTGGTCAGGGGTGCCGAGACGGTAGTTGGCAGCGATCAAACGGCGCTGGAGCAGCTCTGGCAGATCGGTGGGATCGAACGCGGCGAGGGCGGTGCCAGCGGGGGAGTCCAGGGCGGCGGTGTCGTAGATGGCGCGGATGGTTTCATGGCGGATTTGTGCGTCGGTATCGGCGAGGAAGGCAGCGAGCTGTGGGCTTTGATGGCGGCGCAAATAGAGCGCTGCCAGCAGGCGCTGCTCACGATCTGCGGTGGTGGCTTTTGCCGCGGCGGCAGCCTCGGTGGCGATGCGGTCGAGGGCGGAAAGCTGGGCGTGGCGGAGGACCACGTCGATGGGGTCGGAATGAGCGGTGAAGAGCGCCTCGGTGGCTTCGGTATCGCCGGGCGAGCAAATGCGGCCGAGGGCAATAGCGGCGAGGGAGCGGACGCGGGGGGAGGCATCCCGCAGGAGAGTGAGGAGTGCGGTGCGGGCGGTGGGGGCGCGGAGGTCGCCGAGGGTGCGGGCGGCGTTGGCGCGGATTTCGGGGTCGGGGTCGCTGGTGAGAAGGATGAGGGGAGCGGCGGCTTTGAGTTGGCCGAGGCCCCAGAGGGCGTGGAGGCGAGCGAGGCGGTCAGGATCGATCTGAGCGATGCGATTGAGCAGCTCGGTTTTGGTTTGGCGGACGAGTTCAAACTGAGCCTCGCGGCGTAGGCGTTGATCGGGGTGATGGAGGAGTTTTTCCAAAGCGGCCTCGGGCAGGCTGGAGAATCCGGTGGTCATGGTGGCAGCGTTGGCTTTGCCGTTGGCGAGGAGTTGGGCGTCGGTGGGAGCGAGGACTTGGATGGAGGCGTTGGTGTTGATGCTCCAGCCGCCGCCGAAGTCGGCAAAGAAGAGGCGGCCGTCATAACCGAGTGCGACGTCGGAGGCGGCGATGCCTTTGATGAGTGGGGAGACCTCCGTGGTCTGGAAGCCTGCGCCGGCGGGGGCGAAGCTGACGAGCAAGCTGCTGGAGGCCTCTGGGGCACCGCTGTAGTTGGCGAGAAGGAAGCGGCCACGGAGGTCGGCTGGGACGGCGTCGCCCGTGAGGAAGGTGAAGCCGGAGGGGCCATTGCCGACGTGGGCCACCGGGGGATAAACCCATTGAGGCTGATCTTCGTTCCAGAGGTCAAACATGCGCTCGGCCACCCAGACGGCTTTGGCGGGGCGGAAGTCGCCCCAGTCGAGCGCTTTGGCGTATTGATGCGGGGACTGGTGGGCCATGTTCCAGCCGGAGTCGGTGTTTTCCAGAACATAGACCATGCGGGCTTTGTCACCGATGTCGCCGGTGTTATCAAAGGTGAAGAGGTTGCCGTAATCATCGAAGCTCAGTTCCTGCGGATTGCGCAGGCCGTCGGCATAGAGCTCGAGGCCGGAGCCGTCTGCCTCGCAGCGGAAGACCGCGCCGCGTCCCTCGCCGACGCGGGTGCGGCCATCGGCGGTTTTGACATGGTAACCGCGATCTCCGACGGAGAAGTAGAGTCGGCCATCGGGGCCGCGCAGGATGCCGTGGAGGTCGTGACCGATGAAGGAGACGCGCACGCCGAAGTCGCCTGCGATGGCGTCGTGGGTGTCGGCCTTGCCGTCGTTATTGGCATCGGTCATTTTCCAGAGCTTGGGGATGCAGGTGAAATACACGGCGTCGCGCTCGGCGAGGAGGGAGAAGCCGATGCCGTCGGCAGCGGCTTTGAACTGATCGGAGAAAAGGGTGCGGTGGTCGGGCGCGCCATTGCCATCCTGATCTTCGAGGCGGATGACGCGGTCGGCGACAGAGGTGAACCAGTTGGGCGGAAAGTGGGTTTTGAACTTCTCATACATAGCGAGGCGGTCGGCGATGGTGACGGCCTTGAAATCGTCGCGGATCATTTCATTGGCGCCGCGCAGGTCGGGCACGCCGAGCCAGAAGCGATTGGCCTCAGCCACGAAGACACGACCGAGGGGATCGATATCGAGGCTAGCGGCATTTTCCACGAAGGGGAAGCTGACCCAGGTGTGGCCTGTGTAGGCGGGGTGCTGGATGGCACCACGGAAGGGGCCGAGTTGGTTCGAGAGGGCGGGTAGCTCCGCCTCGGGCACGGTGGGCAGTTGTTTGAATTTGGCGGCGAGGTCAGCGGCGTCGGCGGCGCGGGTGGGGCTGGGCAGTGCTAAGCTGGTGAGGGCAGCGCACAGGGCGAGAAGAAGGGTGTTTGAGTTCATCCAAAAAGGGCGGGCAGGGTAACGGCAAACCCGCGGGCAACAAGGTGCTTCAAAGGGCGCCAGCAAGTAGAAACGCGCCGGAACCCTATCCGGGATGGCTGAAATCCACCTTGTGAGTGAGGGTGATGGAACTCATCAGTCTATGGAATCACATTCATGCCGATCAACTTGGCTGCTGCAGCCTGGCGGCCATCTGCTGTCACAAATTCCGTTTCGCCTGCGATTTTCGCAGCGGCCAGGTGCAAGGCATCATTGGTGCGAACAAAGACGGGGGGGTTTTGCGAAAGACATCGGTCCAAAATGTCACCCAATGGCCGCTCAAGCTCTCCTGACTCTTCAATCACGCGAACGCGACCTGTTTGAATGTCTTGGAGCAGCCTTTGGTAACAAAGTTCGGCTCCACCCGGCAAAAGGACTTCTTCGGCCTCGCGTCGGCGGAACGCAGTGCGTGCTTCATACTTGCCGATGAATGAGGTCACAAGATCATCGGAACCAAGGGCCAATGATTCAAACTGTGCAGAATCAGCTTCCGCCAGGTAAAGCTTGAGCAATGCTGATGTGTCCCAGAAAGCCATTCATTAACGCTCCTCGCGAATGCCATCCATGATCTTTTGCAAAGGAACTCCAGCCTTGTCGCTGCTGCTACGCGCACGCAGTTCGGCAAGCTCGGCCAGCCATTGCTTGCGATCCCCTGATGATGGCACCTGCGGTTCAGTCTTTGCGGGCAATCGACTTTGCAGCCACACCAGCAGCGACCTTTGATCTTGCTGGGGCAGGTTTTCCACTTCAGATTCAATCTCAACCAGTGTGCTCATACAAGTATGGTGTTCTCATAGCCCTGAATCGTCAAGCCAGCCAACCGAGTTTTTCGATCGCCAAGCCACCAAACACCCCTCGTTGAACAAGGACCAAAGACTGACTCATTGCTCTTGCGGCGCACAGACACAGAGGGTGGAGGCGGGTGTTTGAGTTCATCCAAAAAGGGCGGGCAGGGTAACGGCAAACCCGCGGGCAACAAGGTGCTTCAAAGGGCGCCAGCAAGTAGAAACGCGCCGGAACCCTATCCGGGATGGCTGAAATCCACCTTGAAGGTGGTGTGGGGAGTGGCTAGACAGGTGGGCATGACAACCGATGACGAGATGATCGAGACCACGGTGGACGGGGCAAAGTCACGGCGCTGGGTCGTGGAGGCGTCGGTCTGTGGTGGGCTGGGGGTGCACCGGTTGGCGCGGTTGGGCATCGATGCCGCAGTGGCACCGTATCGGCGAGTGCGGATGAGTCCGGCGGGGAGTTTTGTCTTGGCCTGCGTGGGTGGGCAGGGGCGGATGCTGTTGGAAGGGAAGTGGCAGCGAGTGAAGGCTGGCATGGTGTGTCTGGCGCCGCCGCGAGTGCTGAATGCGTTTCATGCGGAGGGGACGGAGCCGTGGGTGTTCGCGTGGCTGCGGTATGAGGAACCGATTTTTCTCTCGCCCATGGTGGGGGCGGCGTCGCCGGTGATGCCGACGGGGGACGCGCGGGAGCTGTGGCGAGTGGTGGAGGGCTTTCGGACGGAGTGGGAAGGGCAGCGCGATGCGGCGATGCTGCATCACTGGCTGGAACTGGTGCAGGGGCTGGTGAAACGGTGGAGTCGGCCGTGGTGGCGGGGGGAGCCGCGAGTGGCGGCGCTGTGGGCGGCGGTGCAGGAGGATTTGAAAAAGGACTGGACGCTGGAGGAGCTGGCGCATCGCTGTCGGTGCAGCGCGGAGCACTTGCGGCGGCTGTGTCTGAAGGAACTGGGGCGGAGCCCGATGCAGCATCTGACGAGCCTGCGCATGGATCTGGCGCGACGGCTTTTGGAGACGACGGAGGACAAGCTGGAGGTGATCGCTGGGGAGGTGGGGTATGCGAATGCGGCGATTTTTTGTCGGGTGTTTAAGC
>JBIIUD010000233.1:0-5317 GCA_044340175.1 Verrucomicrobiaceae bacterium | reverse complement strand
CCAGCAAACCCAGCGGCATACGACATTTCCGTTGGATTGGCGGCCTTGAACCAAAACGATCCGGGAGTGAGCGCCGGAACACGGGCGGCGGGTTGTCCCACATTGGGCATCGCCATCACCCCGCCGATGAATGACGCCGCCTTTTCACGATACGGTTGACTCCACAGCAGCGCCTGACCCGTGGCACTCAAGCGCGTGGTCACCAGGATCGGTTGACCATCACCTAACTGGCCCGCCAAATTCACGGCACCGCTCGTGTTCACCGACCCCTTGAGCCAACCATAACCTGCGGGATAGGCCACTCCGTCCTGAGCGCCCGCATCCAAGACTACCGTCATTCTCCTCACATCAGGAGGACTGCCACCAAAGTTCACCAGCCTAAAGCCGCGCACGTTTCCGGAGAGTGCGTCATTGTCAAACGTGCCCGTCACCAGCGGTGAGTCGGCGTCAAGCACTAGGGCGATTCGCAAGGCTGGAGTGGTCTTTGTGGCATTGAATACCAGGGAGATTTGCGACCGCTGACGACCAGCCTCCAAAGCAAAGCTGCCCCTGGCCGAACGCCGCGCAGTTCCCAATAAATCAACGTTGGCCGTCCATACACTGGGCTGAGTCGCGGTGATGCGCACAATGCCCTTGGGCTGTCCATCGACTCCCTCCAGCAGCGCTTCATAGCCACCCAGCAAACGCGCAGGAAACGCCTTCAATCCAAAGCGCAAATTGACCGACCGAACCCCTCGTGCCGCATTCGTTAGGATCACATTGACATCAAACAGACCTGCCGAACCACCGATGAGACCGGATAGCTTGCCCGTGATGGGATCAAAACGCACTCCCCTTGGAAGGGTTCCCGATACTCGCAGCGTCTCGCCTTCGCGCAGCAACTTCGATAGATCGAGATCCAACAAGTCACCGACCCGAAGTGCCGCGTAAGGATTGCCTCCCAACAACAGTTCATCCAAATCGGCAAGACCATCGCCATCGCTATCCAACCCCAGCACTGGCGGCACCGTGTCTGCGCGGAACAAGCGATTTTGAATGCGTCTATCCAGCGCAGGCAACGTGTCCACACGCTCAAATGCACGGTCCACACTGGCATGTTTGGCCTGAAGGAAGAGCGCCAGGGCGTCCTGTTCAGTCGCTGAATTTACGGGCACTTGCAGGGCCTCAGTGAAGTCCGAAGCGGACGGCAAAACCCCTCCGAGAGTACGATCCGACAAAACAAAACGGAAGTTTTCGCCGATCGCCTTGGCTGGGAAGTCATCAACTCCATTGGCCAGAGCATTCGTCACCGCAATGCGGATCACGGGCGGAGCCAGGGCCATCACCGGAGCCGCAAGTGCTCCCGTTTTGTAGATCGGAACTCCAGAACTGCCATCCTCGTTCAACAACGCAATCGACGTGATCCGGTCGCCCGCCGGACGTGCCGGATCCCAGGCAAACTGTGCCCCTGAAACTTGCTGGAAGCGATCCTGATTCATACCGAGCGCCAGGCCATGCTCCAGCAAAGTTTTAAGCCCCAGGGCATTCGTCTCAAACACCATCAGCTTGTGGTTGGCGCGTAAAACAGCCTCGACATCCAATTGCGAAATCCCACCCGCAGGTTTGCCCACGGACGGATTGCCCGCCGGCTGAAGTTTTGCCCGCTCACCCCCGGTTATGGAGAAGCTGCCAATGGAGGTGCGCAGATTGCCAGCGTCCAAAAGAGCGACCACAGGCAGCCCACCTGAGTTCACCGCCGAACTCGCCAGTGCCCGGTTAGCATCGGTGACGAGATTCCCCAGATTTGTCTCTTGGCCGCGAACTTGGGCGTCCGCCCCTTCAAGATAAACCCGCGTGAAACCTAACAGATTGCCATCCTTAGTGGTGATCACATTTTGAACGGCATCGGTAATCTGGCGAACCGCCTGAGCGCGTGTGCCTGGGGCGAAGGCCACATTGGTCACCTCCGATTCGGCGATGTCCCAGACGGCGGCCACCGTGGATGGTGATGCGGCATACGCCCCTGCCTCCTCTTTGTAATCAGTCAACGAGCCCAGTTCGACCCTGCCTTGCAAGTCGAAATCGACCACCAAGCGCCCCAGGTAGGTGAATTGTTTGTCGGTGCCCACAATCAGAACCGGCGCGCCATCGGTCCCAGATTTGATCTGCGGATAGTCTCCAGCAAAGTCGGCAGCGTGCCCAGGGAACGCAACAGCAGCATCGTCCGCATCACCCAACCGCGCTTCGGAACCGCCCGCTAGCACGACGTCCACACCCCGAAGTTTTTCCGCAAGAGCGATCTCCAATGCGAGCTCTGGGAGGTGGGAAAGCAAAACAATTTTGTTCACCCCTTCGGCCTCAAGCTCGTTGATGTAAGGCTGCACCTGTGAGGCAAGCAGATCCATGTCATTCATTTGGGTCCCTTTGACCACCGTTCCGTTGGGTGATGCAATCGACACAAGCAGTTGGTTGGTCACCCCGATCAAACCTATCTTCTCCCCACCCTTTTCGATCACGCTGACAGGCGCCAGCTTGCCCTTCAAGCTTGGAGCCAAGGGAACGGTAGTCGTCACGCCATTGATCGGCACCTCCACCAATCGTTCCAGGGCCACCTCATCGGCTGAGTAGTCGAGGTTGGAAGAGAGAAACGGAAACTGCGCCCCCGCCCAGGCTCCGTCAGGACGCAGCGCATTCGCGAACACCCTTGATCCCAAAGCCCACTCGTGAGTGCCTACCGCAGAGGCTTCCACACCAATGAGGTTGTGGATCGCAATGTCAGGACGAGCAAACGCAGTGTTGCCAATCGCAGTCAAACCATTCAGCACCGGATCCGTGCCTGCCGTCAGAAATGGCCCGGGCGCGAAAGTGTCGCCACCGGCCAAAATCAAGGTGTTATCATAGGTCGGTTCAAGGCCCTCCACCAAGGCTGCCAGCAGCGGCGCAGTCTGGGGGGCCAACGCCCCAGCTTCGGCGTTGGACAAGTGCAACATCTGCAGAGTGAATCGGCTCACACTGAAAAAGGACAGCGTGTTGCTCGTCTCATTGGCGACCGCCAATAAGGGTTCCCCACTGGGCGACTCCGACGCTGGAATGAACGTCATGCTTTCCGGATTCAGGTCACTCGGCAGACTCACAAAACCCGCTTGGGTGATGCGTGTGGGATCTGTCACTTCAAACACCATGACTGCGCGTGACCGCTCCAGGGCGACGAAGGCATAGATTCTGCCATCGACCTCCCCAATCGTTACGCCTTCCGGTTCCGGTCCTTTGTTGTCGCTACGCCGGTCGTCAAACCAAGGCTCGCCCAACTCGGCGACCAAGCGTTCGATCATGTCACCACTGTCCCACACGCGATTTCCTGCGGCATCCAATACGGAAATCGAACGTCCGCCATAAGCCAAGATGCGTTCCACCTCGCCATCATTATCCAAGTCACCGCGCAGTCCTGGACTGTTAGAGACCACCAGACGTCCAAGACGGGCGTTGGTCTTGAGTGCGCTCGCATCCGGGAAGACCATGGGATCCATGACGTAGTTGGCATCACCCAGGAGGATCGTCTCGGTTCTGAAATCATTTCGATCATCGCCTTCATTGGCCGTGACATAATACGTTTGGCCATTCGCCTGATAGGAAGCAATGGCGTCCGGCATGTAGAGACCAAAGACCGGATTGCCGGTGGTGAGGTTGCGCGAGGTCACTCCACCCGCTCCATCGCGATCACTGAAGTCCGCCAGGAGTGAGCTGAAGTTTTTCTCACCCAGAGGCACGATACGCGTGAACGTTTTCGTCGCCAAATCGAGAATCGCCACCGCATTGGCCTCCTGAAGCGTGACCATGGCGCTGAGGCTATTCGGTGCCACCGCAATGTATTCCGGTTCTAAATCTAAAGACGGCAACCGCAGTTGGCCCGGATTGTTCGGGTCCTCGTAGATGCGAACCCCAGCAGCCTTCAAGTCAGAAGCCGCCGCATCAAAAGCACCAAAACCCACGGTGGTCACGGGCGGCGTAGCGTACCCGGCACTGACATCAATGATCGAAACGGAACCAGGGGAAGGATCGGAACCATCCGTCAGCATCTCACCTTCATTGGCGGTCAGCACACTGAGCCCATTCGGTGCAAAACAAATCATGTCAGGCAGCACGCCCACCTGCACAATGCCAAGGAGGCTGCGTGTGGCCGCATTGAGAAAGACGACCGATCCCAAATCCTGTTTCACCGCGTTCGGAATCGCAACGGCCACCACGCCATCATTCACCGCCACGCTCGTCACATCCGTGGCATTCAAGTTGAAAGGCGGCTTTGTGAAATCAAGGATCGACACCAACTCGGGGAACGCCACATTGTTGACGGCCAACACTTGCAAACCGCTCGAACTCGTGACGAAGATCGACTTACTGACAGGATCGTAGGCCGATATTTCAGCCCCCAAAAGAGGTTGCGTGGAGACCAACTTAAACTGCAAGGGACCCCGGGTGGTGATAGCAGGCAGTGGCGGGCTCAAAGGTGTGCCCGCAGTGACCCCGGGTGACCCCACGTCCAATCCGACCGCGGCCTTGCGACCACCGTTGCGGAATACGTTGCCAGGGAGATACGTGGGAAGGACATAGCTCGAAATCGGATTCCACACTGCGGCCACGGAAGGCACCGCTGCGCCCGCTGAAATGCCGGCATGCCCCCCGACCGATGGCAGATCAAACTGCCGAGTGAAGGCATTTTGGCCATAAGAGAACGAGAAGACTTCGACCCCGTTTTGGGTATACAACACGATCCGATCATTCTCTCCCAGATTGGGCGCACCCGGAGCCCGGTAAACCTTCACGGAGTTGTTCAGCCCCCACCAAGCACGGAATGCGGCAGGCTCAGCTAGCGTGATCACCACGGACTCACCCGGTGCGATGGTGGCGCCCGCCGGCAGCGCCCAAGCCCGCGCCGTAGTGAAGTCAGTGCCACTGGTATCCCAGGTGTAGCCTTCCAGTGAAATCTGAAGGTCGCCAAAATGGGTGATCTCAAAGTAATCGGCGGCTCCGGGCGGTGCCTCAGCCGATTGGAGCGACTGAACTTCTGTCAGCATCAAAAAGGGTGGCGGTTGATCATTGTCCTCCTCCACCAACACATCCTGAAACGCCGTCACAGCACCGGGAGCCGAAGCGATGATGCGCGACACCTGAGCGGTGTCCACGATGAAATCATTGACCGCCGCGACTTCAAAACTCACGGACCTTTCACCCACCGCGAACGTCGCGCTGACTGGCACCGTCGCAGCCGTGGCATCACTCGAACTTAGGTTGACTGTCAGCGCACTGCTCGCGTCACCGTCACGAAACAACCTTCCCGTAG
>JBIIUD010000231.1:0-5323 GCA_044340175.1 Verrucomicrobiaceae bacterium | reverse complement strand
CGAAAAGGGCGAGGGCAAAGTGTGGAAGCTCACCCTGCCAGCGTGCGTCTTCCCCGTGTATCGCAATGACGGCATGCCCTCGCACGTCACCACGCTACTGCCGGAGCATCCCATCGCCGCCGGACTGCCCGCGCAGTGGGACATTCCGCGCACGGAAATGTATGGCGAGCCCTTCCATGTGCCGCCGCCCGACGAGGTCGTGTTTGAGGAAAAGTGGGACAAAGGCGAGCACTTCCGCAGCGGCTGCGTGTGGAGCGTGGGTAAGGGGCGCGTCTTCTACTTTCGTCCCGGCCACGAGACGTATCCCATCTTCCAGCAGGCCGAGACCCTGCGGGTGGTTGAAAATGCGGTGCGGTGGATGAACCCACAGATCAAGCCATGAACACCCGCCGCCAATTCATCGCCACGGTTGCTGGAGCTGCTGCTTCTCGTCGAAGTCCAGTGGGGCCGCGAGCGTGAACTGGAGGGCGTTGACGTACATCCCACGCTCATCGAGATGCGGGAATCCTAAGGGAAGAAGGTTATCGGCACGGAGATGGTGCGGCGCCGCTATGTGGTGATCAGCATCGACATGTTTTTCTGGGGTGAGCGGCGCATGGTGCTCGAAGACGATCCGTCCGAGTGGAAGGAGCGGCCAGCGGGGATCAGCAGTGAGTCGGTGGTGAAGTTCAATCAGCGCAGCAATGCCAGCGAGCAGCTCATGGGCCGCACCTTGCTAAGCGCGGGAGTCACGTGGTCGGGCATCCTCGTGTGGGATGACCTCCGCACGGTGGACTGCATCGTCTAGCACTGCGTCTTCCTCGACTGCCACCGAGGTGTCCAATTTGGCGTGAATGAAAAACCCAAAGACGGCCCCAGCGATCACTCCGGCGGCGTCATTCGAAACAACTTCTTCTACACCTCACGCCGCATCACCAATGCCGACGCGCCCATTCTGGCCTGGAACTCACCCGACGCCAAGATCCTCTCCCGCAACGACGCTGAAGCCGAAGTGTATGCCAACTTCACGCAGGCGACGCCAAAGATGTTCGCCGATCCCGCCGCTTGCGATCTGCATTTGAAATCGCCTGTCACCGGAGTCGTCGGAACTGCGGAAAAGCTGCGTCCGCCGTTGTCTGCTGCCGATTGCGCCGACGACTTCAATGGTCACCCACGCCACAAGGACGCCGCCAGCGACATCGGCGCGGATGAGCATCGAAGCACGCCCGCCGCTATTGAGTAAGGGCATGAAGCCAATACCGTCACACCTTTCAAACCCATCTCGGCGCTACCCATTAGAGCGGTTTGAGAAAAACGGTAACCTCATCTTTTCTTAAATCGCTCTGACTTACGAACCGAGCCGCCGGTGAAGCGGCCAATGCTCGATGACCACCAGCTACTCGACAGCGCCTGCATCGAGGCCTATCGGCGACCTAGTCTAAGCTGAAGTCCGTCGGTCTTATTTTTTTAATGGCTGGTGAAAGGAAGTCTTGGTTCCGTGTTTTCTATGTACGCATGGATACGCCAATATAGAAAATGCCTGACAAAACCTCTTCACGACGAAAAACTGCCTCCCCTGTCCGCGACTCGGGCTTCAGCACACCGAGTCTGGACCGCGCTCTAGCGGTGCTGCAGTGCTTGGGTTCCGCCTCGGTTGGACTCACGCTCTCCGAGATCGCCGAACGACTTGGCCTGTCGGTGAACTTTGTGTATCGCGTCACCCAGTCGCTGGTGGCGCATGGGTATGTGGTGCGGGATGCGGAGAAGCGCTTCAGTATCGGCGCGCAGATGCTGGCGCTGTGCCAGCCGGTGGTGGATGATGTGCCGCTGGCAGAGGCGGCCCTGCCGGCCATGCGCTGGCTCAGCGAGCAGACGGGGGAGGCGGCGCATCTCGGCATCATCAGCGGCCATGAGGGCATCGTGCTGGAGCGCGTGATTGGGAAGGCGCTCATCAAATTCTATGTGGAGCGCGGCACGCGCTTCCCGCTTCACACGAGCGGTCCGGGAAAGGTGATGCTCGCCTTCATGCCGGAGCCGGAGCGGGATGAAGTCATCGCAGGCATGAACTTCGAGCGCTTTCAGCCATGGACGATTTCGAATCGCAAAGACTTCCTCAAGTGCCTCGAAAAGGTGCGTCAGCAAGGCTGGGCCGTGGATGCGGGCGAGCATCTGGAGGGGCATCATTGCCTCGGTGCCCCGATCCTTGGAGCAGATGGAAACGCCATCGCCAGCCTGTGGATCTCGGGACCCAGCCAGCGGCTTTCGGAGGAGCGTCTCACCAAGCTCGCTCCGGTGGTGAAAAAAGCAGGCGCGATGGCCACGACCGCACTCAACCCCTCCCACTTAAATCTATGAAATCACTGTTTGGTTCGATTTCAGCGACGTTTCTGGCGCTTCCCTTCCTTGCCGGCGCAGCGGAGCCTGATGGCACCGTGTTCTTTGAATCACGCATCCGGCCGGTGCTGGTGATGCACTGCTACGAATGCCACAGCGCGGAGAAGACCAAGGGTGGCCTGCGGCTGGATTATCGCGGGGGTTTTGAAAAGGGGGGCGAGAGTGATGCGCTGGTAAATGCGAGTGCGCCTGACAAGAGTCTGCTGCTGCAAGCCATCCGCCACGACTCCAAGGAACTGAGAATGCCGAAGGGCGCCGACAAGCTGCCCGATGGCGTGATCGCCGATCTCACACGCTGGGTGCGCATGGGCCTGCCGGGTTTGTCGGAGAATCCGCCGAGCGCCCAAGCCGCTGCCACCGAAGAATGGCAGGCCAAACTGGCCAAGCGTCGCGCTCACTGGGCTTGGCAGCCGGTGAAAAAGCCAACCGTGCCGAAGCTGGCGGCTCACCCGGTGGACAGTTTTCTCATGGCGAAGATGCAGGAGAAAGGCTTGGAGCCCGCAGCACCGGCAGCGCCTGCCGCGTTGTTACGCAGGCTGAAGTTCGCTCTCGTGGGCCTGCCGCCGACCGAGGAGGAGATGGAGTCCTTTACTGGGAATCTCTCATCGTCTCCCCATCCGATTGTCTCCCCATCTACGACCGAAGCTCTCATCGACCGGCTTCTCCAGAGCCCGCAGTTCGGCGAGCACTGGGCCGCGTATTGGCTGGATTTGATGCGCTTTGGTGAGACGGGCGGCTATGTGCGCGATTACCCGATCCCGCAGGCCTGGCGTTATCGCGACTATGTGATCCGCGCGTTCAATGCGGATGTGCCGTATGACCGTTTTGTGCAGGAGCATGTGGCGGGCGACCTGCTTCCGCCGCGAATCAATGCATCGATGAAGATCAATGAGTCACCGCTTGGCACGGGCTTCATGCGACTGATGGAGGTTTCTTCGACGGCCTCGGACGTGGCGCTGGAGGAGGCGCAGATTGTGGAAAACCAGATCGACACGTTGGCGAAGGCTTTTCAGGGTCTTACCGTTTCCTGCGCACGCTGCCACGATCACAAGTTCGATGCGATCTCCACGGCCGATTACTACGCGCTCTTTGGGACACTCGCCAGCTCGCGGCAGAGCCAGGTGATCATTGATGCCCCAGAGGTGAAGGACAACGGGATGGCAGCCATGCAATCCGCCAAGCAGCAGATGAAAGGTCGGCTGCTCACGCTGTGGAAAGACGACGTGAAAAATGAGGCAGCGGCCATGCAAAAGTGGCTGCAAGCCGGGCTAGCCAACAAACCAGACAAGGCGACCTTCTGGGGCCACGTGCTACTGCGGGAGAAAGTGGATCGCGCTGACCCGGGGCACCTGTTCTCGCGCATCCGGCAGACACCCGCGGGCGAGCGCTGGGAAAAGGTGGGCGCGACCTGGCTTAATGATCAACGGCGTGAGTCCGCCGCCCGCGAGGAGCGGAACCGGAACAAGTTCAAGACCACGGCGGATTTTCGCGAGAGCGATGCTGGTTGGTTCCTCTCCGGTGTGCAGCCGAGCACGGTCTGGAGCGGCGGCAGCGACTTCACACTGATGCCGGAGGGCAAGGAGTTGATCGATCGCTTCGTGTCTCCGGGCCTCAGCTCAGATCGGTTGACTCGTAAGCATGGAGCTATCGCACGCTCGGCGGATTTTTCGCTCGGCACGCAGTTCGTCAGTCTTCGGGTAGCGGGCGGTTCGGCGGCGCATGTGCGACTGATTCAAAACAACTTCCAGCAGATGGAGAACGTCGCTCACTTGAACAAAGTGTCGCATTTTGATTCGCGCTTTCCCACCTGGATCACGGTGCCTGTGGGGCATCAGGCGAGCTGGCAGGGACGCCGCTCGTATCTGGAAATCCTCACCAAGGATGACGTGGCCCATTTCCGCAGATCCGAAACAGGCAACAAACCTTATCAACTCTTGGTCAATGACGCGACTGGGCGCTCATGGTTCGGTGTCGATCAGATCGTGGAGCATCAGACTCCAGGAGCGCCCGAGAATGAGCTGCACCTGTCGCTGCGACTCGCACCTGCGAGTCCAGCGTGGAACGCGGAAGGTCTCGCGACGCACTGGCGCAAGGAATGCGATGCCGCGCTGGATCGCTGGGGCCGCGATGCAGCGAAAGCCGACGACGTGGAGTTGCTGAACTGGCTGCTGGAACACGGCGCTCTGCGCAATCAGTTGGCCCAACTGCCCGGCGATGTGCAAAAGCTCGCGGAGCAGTATCGCGCGCACGAATCCGCCGTGCCGCGTTTCCAGCGTGCCTCAGCCATCGTGGCGGAGGGGACAGGTTTTGATTCGCCCGTGCATCGTCGTGGCTCGCCGGATTCACCGGGTGAAAAGGCTCCGCGCCGTTTCCTCGAAGTCATCCACGGCGCCGAAGGTTACACCTCGGGATCGCAGGCTCGGTTGGAGCTCGCCCACGACCTCACTTCGCCACAAAATCCGCTCACCGCTCGCGTCATGGCGAACCGAGTGTGGCGCTGGATCTTTGGTCAGGGACTCGTGGCCACCGTGGACAACTTTGGCGTGATGGGAGAAGCGCCGAGCCATCCCGAGTTGCTCGATTACCTCGCAAACTATCTCGTCGAGCACGATTGGTCGGTGAAAGCCTTGATCCGTCATCTCGTCACAAGCCAAGCCTTCCAAGCCCAAAGCATCGCCTCCGCCAAGGCGCAGCAAGTGGACCCAGCGAATCGACTTCTCTCGCACATGCCGGTGCAACGCCTGCGGGCCGAGGCGGTGCGCGATTCCATCCTCGCGGTCTCCGGCACCCTGGATCAAACGATGTTTGGCTACACAGGGCCAGCGAACCAAAGCGAGAGCGCTGCCGTAGCCAATCCGAAGCTGAGGCGTGGGGTTTACCAATACATCCGACGCGAGGCGCTTGATCACATGATGATCATGTTTGATGCGCCTGAGCCATCCCGCACCCA
>JBIIUD010000232.1:0-5323 GCA_044340175.1 Verrucomicrobiaceae bacterium | reverse complement strand
TGCCATGACGCGGCTGGACATGAGCGAGTACATGGAGAAGCACAGCGTCAGCCGATTGATCGGCGCGCCTCCCGGCTACGTGGGCTATGATGAAGGCGGTCAACTCACAGAGGCGGTGCGGCGCCGGCCTTACAGTGTGGTGCTTTTTGATGAGGTGGAAAAAGCGCACCCAGACGTGTTCAACTCACTGCTTCAGGTGCTGGACGACGGGCGCATCACCGACGGGCAGGGACGCACGGTGGACTTTAAAAACACGGTCATCATAATGACCAGCAACATTGGCTCAGCGGCGATCAGCGAGGAGGCCAACCCTGAGCAGCGCGATGCCCTGGTGCGTGAAGCCTTGAAGCAGTTCTTCCGTCCCGAGTTCCTCAACCGGATTGATGAAGTCGTGATGTTTGATCGCCTGAAGGCGGATCAACTGGATGCCATTGTGAAAATCCAGCTCGACCGAGTGATCAAGCGTTTGGCCAAGCAGAATATCCACCTGGAACTCACGGATGCCGCCCTGCGCTTCATTGCAGATCAAGGCTATGATCCCGTGTTTGGTGCGCGCCCCATGAAGCGTTCCATTCAAAAGCACCTGCTGGACCCGCTTTCGTTGGCCGTGCTTGAGGGCGGCTATGCTGATGGCGATCACATCGTTGTGGATGTGACTGAAGGTCGGGTTGTTTTCGAGAAAAGATGAGGCGAGCTCGAATCACTCAAAATGCAAGTCCGTGCCGGTGACGACTCTCGACAAAACGCCCCATCCATGCCACCGTAAACGGTATGACGGCCACTGTGGAACACATTCGCAAACAGATCGACAACCTCGCCCCCGATGAGGCGCGCGAATTGCTTCTTGATCTTCAACGTTCTTTCGCCCTCCCGCTCGTTCCAGCCGAAGACACTGAGGACGACGCCGAGGTCGAGACCGCCTGGGATACAGAGATTGACGCCCGATTGCAGGACGTTGAGCAAGGCAGGGTGCGACTCCTCAGCGCCGAAGAATCGGATGATCGAACCGAAAAGCTTTTCACCCGTCTGGGCATAAAGCGGCCTGTTCATCGACCGTAATGACCTGGCAGATACATCCTGCGGCTCAACAAGAGCACGACGCCTGCATCGAGTACTATGCAGGCATTGATCCGGAGATTGCCTCCTCCTTTGAACTTCGTTACCTGCAGGCGCGCAACGAAATCTGCGGTAACCCGTTCCTGCACAATATCCGCCGACGCAGTGTGCGCAGGGTAAATCTGCAACCACGTTTTGGCGATTACTACGTCGCTTACACGGTGTGGCGGGAGCAGGTCGTCATTCTCGCTGTCGCGCACGCGAAGCGCCGTCCCTACTACTGGCGGAAACGAATCACGGAAGCTAGGAAGCTGTTCTGACACTTCACATGGTCGCTGCCATCTCAGCCTGCGAATCCTTCACTCAAAATAAGTGTCCTCGTGCGAATAGGGCGGGGCGCAGCAGCAAAGGAGGCGGACGGGAGCCTCAGATGAGGCAGTGATCTGGTGCCAAGCCCCTGCTGGGATGAGGATGGCGTCGCCTGGGTGAACGACCTGGGTGACGCCGTCGATCTCCATTTCGGCATTGCCTTCGAGAATGAAGTAAAATTCCTCGCTGACTCGATGGTAATGACGCTCGGTAGCACCACCCGGTGGCACACTGGCTTCCGCAAGCGATTGGTTTTTGACGGGGGCGTTGGAAAGATCCAGGAGGCTGCGGATGGTGGAACCATCTTTCGTGGTGAAGGGGGGCTGGGTGGCAAGGGAGCGCAGGATCATGAAGGCGGGTGGTTTGAAATAAATGCTGAGAGAGACGAATAAAAACACTTGAACTGTTCAAGTGAACTTAATAAAGTGATGTGTTCAAAGTAACACAAAACAGCCGTCTGACAACCATGCAAAATCGCCCACGTCCTCGTCTCAACAAGCTTTTTCAAAAACTTCGCACCCTGATCGCGGTGGCACCGTTGCGGAGAGGGTTTCATCCGGCCTCCCTGGAGTCGTCTCGGTCGAGGGAGGTGCAATTGGAGTTGGATCTGTTTGTGAAGCGTCCTCAGCCGTGGTCCTTTACGGATTGAAGCCTCGACTTTGGCATCAATGATGGGAGGGTTTGAAAGAACCTCTTTGGATTCTGGCCCGAGTCCTGCTATTTAAACATCAGAGCCTTCAACCGGGCGACCAACTATCATGCTATTGGATAATTATCAAACGGAGGACTTCTTCGACGAGATGTTCGAGGAAGACGGCAAGGTCAGGCCGCATTATGAGGCTGTTGCCGCTGGGCTAAACGATGTGACGGTCGACGAGTTCCGGAACAAGCAGACCGCCGTGGACGCCGCTTTCATGAGGCATGGGGTGACTTTCACGGTGTATTCCGATGATCAAGGCACGGAGAGGATCTTTCCTTTCGACTGCGCGCCGCGCGTGATCTCGGCCGAGGAGTGGGACCACATTGAGGCGGGCCTCATCCAGCGCATCACGGCGTTGAACCTGTTTTTGCATGATTTGTATCATGACCAAAAGATCCTGAAGGATCGCACGATTCCGGCGAGCTACATCTTTGGGGCTAAGCATTTTCGCCGCGAATGTTCCGGGATGGATGTGGCAAAAGGAATTTATGTGCACATCTGCGGCACGGATTTGATTCGAGATCGCGAGGGACGCTATTTGGTGCTGGAGGACAATTTGCGGTGTCCTTCCGGTGCCAGTTACATGTTGGAAAACCGTGCCGCGCTGAAGCGGGCATTTCCCGACTTGTTTCAGTCGGTGAAACCTCTGCCAGTGGGGGCCTACTCCCAGGATCTGCTGGCAGCGCTGCAGTATGCTGCCCCGGACGCCTTTGGTGGGGACGATCATCCAACGGTGGTCTTGCTGACGCCGGGGGTGTTCAACAGTGCCTACTTTGAACATGCTTTCCTGGCGCGCCAAATGGGCATCCCGATTGTGGAAGGGCGGGATTTGGTGGTCCGTGATTCCAAGGTCTACATGCGGACGACCGCCGGTCTGGTGCGGGTGGATGTGATTTACCGTCGGATTGACGATGATTTCCTGGACCCGTCGAAGTTCCGTGAGGACTCGCTGCTGGGCGTGCCTGGTCTTTTCAACGCGGCGCGTGCCGGCAATGTGACCCTGGCCAATGCGGTCGGAACTGGGGTGGCCGATGACAAAGCAGTGTACTGTTTTGTGCCCAAGATCATCAAGTACTACCTGGATCAGGACCCGATTCTGCCCAACGTGGAAACGTTTATGGCGTCCGAGGACGACCACCGCTCTCATATCCTGGCCAATCTGGACAAGTTGGTGGTCAAAGCCGCGAATGAAGCGGGTGGCTATGGCATGCTCATGGGACCCTGGGCCTCCAAAGCAGAGATCGAGGAATTCCGCAAAAACATCGAGGCGGACCCACGCAATTTCATCGCACAAGATCCGATCTCGCTGAGTCGGCATCCGACGTGGGTGGGTGAGGGCTTTGAAGGCCGTCACATTGACTTGAGGCCCTACATTCTTTACGGGGAAAAAGTGACAGTGACTCCAGGAGGGCTGACACGGGTGGCTTTGCGAAAGGGTTCACTGGTTGTCAACAGCTCCCAGGGCGGCGGCTCGAAGGATACCTGGGTGCTGCGGCATCCCAATAGCAAGGCCCCTAACCATGGCTGATGCGCCCAGCACGAGGAAACACCACTCCCTTTCGATCATGCCTAAAACGACTCAAGGACCCATTTTCAAAGAAGAATTCGCCCGCAGCAAGCAGGGGAATGTGATGCTCTCCCGCGTGGCAGGAAGCCTCTACTGGATGAGCCGGTATCTGGAGCGCGCAGAAAACGTTGCGCGTTTGCTGGATGTGAATCTGCAACTGCTGCTGGACTTTGGCGAGTTGGATGACCAGTCACTGAAAGAGCACTGGGGGCCCATTCTGGAGGCCATTGGAGATCAGGACTTGTTTTTCCAGCTCTATGAAACAGCCGACAGTGAGAGCGTAACGGATTTCATCACGTTCTGCCCTTCGAATCCGAACTCGTTGGTGAGTTGTCTTTCCAATGCTCGGGAGAATGCCCGGCAGGTGCGGGATCAGATCTCCAGTGAGATGTGGACCGTTTTGAATGATGCCTTTCACTACATCAAAAGCCATGACATTCGAAAGGTGTGGGATGGCGATGTGGGAGCGTTTTACGACCAGATCAAGCAGTTCTCGCACCTCTTCCAGGGCATCACGGTGTCCACCTTTGCTCGGAATGAAGGGTTTGAGTTCATTCAGTTTGGCAAGTACTTGGAGCGAGCGGACAAGACAAGTCGCTTGTTGGATGTGAAATACCACATTTTGCTGCCCAAAGTCTCAGATGTGGGCGGTGCGGTGGATGCTGCTCAGTGGCAGGCAGTGCTGCGCTCGACGAGCGCTCTGGAGGGTTATCGGCGCTTTTATGTGGCTGACATCTTGGCGTGGAAAGTGGCCGAGTTTCTGATCTTCCAGGAGTCTTTTCCTCGGTCCATCTTCTTCTGTGTGGATCAATTGCGGCAGTTCGTGCAGTTGATCTGCGAAGGTCGTGAAGGTGAGGCGCAAAGCGCAGGAGTGCGGCGCTTTGGGAAATTTGCTAGCAGCTTGAAGTTCCTGACCACGGACGATGTCTTCAAGCAGGGTTTGCATCAGTTCGTGACGGAGGTTCAAGAAGAATTGGCGGCAGTCGCTGGGTATCTTTACGAAACCTACATGTACAGTCCGCCCGTGGACATGGTGGCAGAGATCCGCTTTCATCAGCAGCAGGAACAGCAGCAGCAGGCATCACCCTGCGACTGCCCGGAGGCTGTGGTATGAGGCGGGTGATTTCCCTGAATATTGCTGATCCCCTGCTTGACCTGGTGCGCTGCTTCGCTGAAGTCACCCGGCCAATCCTTTCATGTCTTTGACTGCTCCCGTCTCCCATGAAGGCATGACACTGAAAGTCGTGCATTTGACCCGGTTTCTCTATCACGGCGAAGTGTTAGAGAGCCACAATGAGGCGCGCCTATGCCCGATCAGTGATCCGATGCAGCGCTGCGCTTCCTTTGAACTGAAGGTGACACCCAGTGTCAGTGTCATCACGCGGCGCGATTTCTTTTTGAATCGGGTCGATTACTTCGATGTCATGATGCCCCATGACGCCCTGGAAATCGAGTCCACCTCTGTGGTCGAGACTCGGGCTGAGATGCGTGGTTCCGTGCCACTAGGGCTGACGCTGCGCTCGCTCGACTCGCCCGAAGTGGATGTCTCGGTCTTCGAATACCAGGTGGAGTCGCAACTCATTCAAACGCCAGTTGCGGTCATGAATGAAGCTCGTGAGGTGATGGGGGAT
>JBIIUD010000230.1:0-5341 GCA_044340175.1 Verrucomicrobiaceae bacterium | reverse complement strand
TGAAGTCCAGCCCGTGATAGACGGCCGCCACAAAGACAAAAGCCATAGCGAGCACGGCCCATAGCCAAGGTCGATACCAGCGTTCATGCTCAAAGCAGATGATGAAGGTGATCAGGTAGAGACTCAGTGGCACTACCCAAAGGAAAGGGATCACCGCCACGTCCTGGCAGACGTGATTGGTGGTGGCCAGCAGTAGCACGCTGGCCAGAGCGGGCAGCAGCACCCACAGCAGTCGTTGCCACCAGCGCACCGGTTTGACCTCCACTGCGGCTGATTCTGTGGACGTGGGCTGGGCTTTTTGCCGCCCCCGATCCCGCCACGCAATGCCCGCCGACAGCGCCGCAAAAATCAAAAACGCCCCGGACCACAACCACGTCTGCCCGGTCACATCCCAACGCACCTCAAAGAAAAACGGGTAGCTCAGCAGGGCCGCCAGCGAGCCCGCATTGGATAGCGCATAGAGTCGCCAAGGACTGCCACCGCTTGTGGCGCGGGTGAACCACACCTGCACCAGGGGGCCCGTGCTGGACAGTACAAAGTAGGGTAGGCCCACGGTCGCCATCAGCAACAGCAGGATGCGTGCGGCGGGATCTTCATCGCCAGCTGGTTTCCAGGCTTCATTGGGTGTGATCGGCAGGCAGAGCAGCGCCGCCACCACCAGCACCGCATGGATGATCCCCTGCCAGCGATGTGGCAACCGGGTCAAAAAGTGTGCATAGGCGTAACCACCAAACAGGACCACCTGAAAGAACAGCATGCACGTCGTCCACACCCCAGGACTACCGCCAAACCACGGCAGGATGAACTTGCTGATCAGCGGCTGCACTTGAAACAGTAGAAAGGCGCTCAAGAGGCTGAGGAAACCAAAGCCGGCGGTGGTGAGGGGAAGTCGAGGCATGAGAGGAGAGGGAATCGAACGAACCAAGGAGGGCATCGTTGCATTTTTCAGTGATCCCGTCACGAATTGCTTGAGGGGGCTGAGCTGGAAGCTGGCTGTTTGCTGCGAGATAAGGCCGATCTGATCCGTAATTTGAGTCTCATGTTGCGTCCCAGTCTTTGTTCACGTCGTCACTTCCTCCATGCCAACGGCTTCGGCCTCGGCACGCTGGCGCTTGCTTCTCTGTTAGAACGGGATGGGTTGCTGGGCGCACCCGTGAAGCCTTTGCTGGCCAACGAGGAACGGCATGATCTGACTGCAAAAAAACCGCACCACGATGGCACGGCGAAGGCGATGATCTCGCTGTTCATGATGGGAGGTCCCTCCCAGATGGATCTGTTTGATCCGAAACCCATGCTCAGCAAGTATCACGGGCAGAAATTCCCCGGGGAGATCAAATACGACAACCTTGCCCAGGCCTCGTCCAAGTGCTTTGGCTCTCCCTGGAAATTTTCAAAGCAAGGCCAGTGCGGTATGGAGCTGAGTGAGCTTGTGCCGAGCCTGAGCCAAGTCGCTGACGAGATCACGCTTATCCGCTCCATGAGTTCGGGGGTGAGCAATCATGCTCAGGGTCTTTACGCCATGAATGGCGGACGCATCACGGCGGGCCGTCCTGCGCTCGGTTCCTGGCTCACCTACGGACTCGGCAGTGAGACCGACGACCTGCCCGCCTACATGGTCCTTTCTCATCCTGGCGGCCTGCCCACCTTTCAGGGCGAGCACTTCACCAATGGCTGGCTGCCTGCGCTTTACCAGGGCACGCTCGTCCGCGCTACCGAACCGCGCATTTTGAACCTGGATCCCCCTGCTTCGCTGGCGGGAACTCCGCAGGCGCGCCAGCTCCAGCTTTTGAAGGCGTTCAATGAGGACCACCTGGTCCAGCATCCGGGCGAGCTCGATCTCCAGGCGCGTATCGCCAGTTACGAACTTGCTGCCAACATGCAGACCGCCGCCAAAGAGGCGCTCGATATTTCCGATGAGCCGGCGCATGTCCTGAAACTCTACGGCGTGGACAATCCGGTCACCAAAGACTACGCCACCCGCTGCATCATTGCCCGCCGTCTGGTCGAGCGCGGTGTGCGCTACGTCCAGGTGCTGAATGCGGGCCAGTCCTGGGATCAGCACAGCGCCCTAGTGACCTCCCTGCCAAAGCTGTGCGCCGCCACTGACCAACCCAGCGCCGCCCTCGTGCTCGATCTCAAACAGCGCGGTCTGCTCGACTCCACCGTCGTCCATTGGGGGGGCGAGATGGGTCGCCTGCCCGTGCTGCAAAACGACGCTGGCTATGAAAAATGGGGGCGCGACCACAACACCTACGGCTTCAGCATGTGGCTAGCTGGCGGCGGCTTCAAAAAAGGGTATGTCCATGGCGAGACGGACGAGTTCGGCCATAAAGCGGTCATCGACGAAGTCCGCCACTTCGACTACCACGCCACGCTGCTGCACGCCTTTGGTCTGGATCACACCCAGCTCACCTACAAGCGCAACGGCCTCGCCGCCTCCCTCACAGACAATCAGGGCGCCAAGATCATTGATCGATTGCTGGCGTAGATCGTTGCTCAACCGCTCGAGTCGAGCCCATCAGCGTGAGCGGAAGATCTCGCTGGTCAGGCATTCAGTGATCAGGGTTTGCAGGCCCAGGCTATTCTTTTTGACGCGGGCTTGGATTTCCTCGATCTCGAACTCGTCGGTGGTCTCCATGTGGCGGCCGGTGGTGTAGCTGAGCACTTGGCGGATGAGGTGGCGGGTGAAATGGTCCTCGCGGGTCTGGCGAATGATGGCCTTGAAGCTATCAAAGTCGGCATAGCTCTCGCCGGAAGAGAACTCGCCGGTGGTATCGATCTTGGGTGCGGGGGCGTCTTTCTTTTTGGGTTTGGCGTAATGGGTGCGCCAGCGGCCGATAGGGTCGAAACTTTCGAGGCTGAAGCCGAGCGGATCGATCTTGCGATGACACTCGGCGCAGGTGCGGTCGGTGCTGTGTTTGGCGAGACGCTCGCGCACGGTGGTGGCACCCGTGACGTCAGGATCGATCGCGGGCACTTCGTCAGGTGGAGGTGGGGCCTGAATGCCGAGGATGTTTTCCATGACCCAAATGCCGCGGGTGACGGGGGAAGTTTCGACGCCGTTGGCACTGACCGTGAGCACGCCAGCCATTCCCAGGAGGCCGCCGCGTTTGGTATTGCCCTTGAGGCTGACTTTTTGGAAGCCATCCGCAAGACGGAGGCTGCTCTTCTCGGGAAGGTCGTACAGTTTGGCAAGTTTCTTGTCTACAAAGGTGTGCTCAGAGTCGATGAACTGAGCGACGGAGCCGTTGTTTTTGAGCAGATCGTGGAAAAAGAGGCGCGCCTCAGCCTTCATGGAGGCAGGGTAGTCTTCGGCGTAGTAGGCTCGGTTGGCCTCGCGCGCCGGGGGCTGGCTGCCGAGGTCCCGCAGATTCAACCAACTGTCGAGAAAATCGTTCACGAAGTGGCTGATGCGTGGGTCCGCGAGCATCCGTTTGATTTGCTGTTGAAGTTCGGCGGCTTCGCTGAGCTGGCCGGACTTGGCCGCAGCAAACAGGGGGCTGTCAGGCGGTGCGCTCCAAAGTGCGTAAGAGAGGCGGGAAGCGAGGTCGAAGGGTTGGAGTTTTTTCTCGGACTCGGGAGTGATCTCGCTGAGGTAGAGAAAAGAGGGAGAGCAGAGGATGAGCTTCAATGCGTCCAGCGCGGCTTGGCGCGGTGCCGCCTTTTCGCTGAGGCGCTTTTCATAAAGAGTACGAATGGGCTGACGGTCGGCATCGTTGATGGGGCGGCGGTAGGCGCGTTCGGCAAAGGCATAGAGTTGGTCCATGGCGCGCTCTTCTTTGAAACCACCTTTGCCAAAAACGGCGACTTCTTCGGCGCTGCCCCCTTTCTCTTCCACAGGGCCATTGATCTGGACCTCGCTGATGCGGATGTGCGGTAGCTTGCCTTTAAGCAGGATGTGGGCGCGCCCAACGAGAGAGGAGGGAATCTCGCCCTCGCTGAATTCGTCTTTGTAGCGCTGGTTGACCTTGATCACGGAAGCGCGCGACTCGTAGGGGCCGTTGGGGAAGATGAAGCGCGGTGTTTGGCCGACCTCCAGCCAGACGCGGAATTTGACTCGGGTGGTCTTGTCGTCCGGCAACGTCTTGCTGGCGAGAAGGGGTTCAATGGCTTGAGGGTAGTGAATGTGGCCTTTGGTGGCGTCACCCGGCACGACGCCGAGGATGAAAGGTTCGGAAAAATCGATGCCGAAGATTTCGGGATCGTAATGGGTGTCGCGATGCATGGCGCGGGCCTCGACTTCGAGATCGTATAGGCCGGAGACGGGCACGCCCTTGAGAAATTCCTCAATGTGGCCGTAGCCGCCCTGACGGGTGTCGGTATTGGGCTGTTCGTAAAGATTGAGAAAGCCGTAATTGAACGCTTCTTTATGAGATCCGGAGAGTTCCTCATATTGAACGAAGTGGCCATTGAAACGCCAGTGCTGCGGCTTGATTTTCGGTTTGCCAAGACGTGTCTCCACCAATCGATTGGCGGCTTGGAAATACTGGTCCACGAGAAACCCAGAAGTGACGAGTGACTGGCCGATGGTGTCGATGTGGCGGCTGGTTTTTTCTTTGGGGAAATCGGCGGTGAGCCCCAGGGTGGTCACGCTGCGGTCGAAAAGGGTGGCGAGGGTGTTCTCATACTCGCGGCGGGTGAGACGGCGCATGATGGTGCGTGAGCCGGTGCTTTGGATCTGGTTGCGGGCGGCCAAAGTGCCATCACGCAGGGCGCGCAGCATGGCGATGCGCTCATCATCAGTCGGCTGCTCGGCCTTTTTGGGCGGCATCTCTTTCAGGGTGAGCTGGTCGATGATGTCTTTGGCTTCGATGAGTTCCATCTCGGTTTTCAGGGGCAAAACAAAGGATTCGAAGTCGCGATCTCCCTTCTGAACGCTTGAGTCGTGGCACTCCAGACAGTAACGCCCCACAAACTGATGCACCAATTGTTCAGGCGGCAGATTCGTCGCGATGGGCGGCGTTTTGGGTGCCGGTGGTGGTGCTGGTTTCGGTGTCGGTGTCGGTGCCTTGGATTTCTGGTCAGCTGACGGCGGTGTGCTGGCAGGCTGAGGTTTGGCAGATGGCGCCGAAGGGGGCGGCGCAGGCTTGGTGGTGGGCGCCTTTGGTGGTGGCGAAGAAGAAGTGGGTTTGGGTTTGGCTTTGGCCTCGGGGGGGGTGATAGCTGGAGGCGGCGCGGGCGACTTTTCCTGGCCGAACACGCCGTCGAGGAGGGACATCGTGGACAGACCGACGATGAGGCAAACGTGATGGAGGGAGCGCATTAGGCGAAGCGACCAGTGCTGCTGCCGAAGGAGTCGGTTTCCACGCCCATTTTTTGGGCGATGTCCACGAAGAGATTG
>JBIIUD010000229.1:0-5344 GCA_044340175.1 Verrucomicrobiaceae bacterium | reverse complement strand
GGATCGGATTGGTGGGTGGTGTAGTAGTCGCGGGTGAGTTGGCCAGCTTTTTCTTGGTCGAGTTTGTCGAAGCGTTCTCCGCGATCATCGGTGGCTGCAGTGGGCTGACCTTTGCCTTTGCCTTTGGTTTTGTTTTTCTTGGTCTTGGAGCCGGGTATTTCGGCATCAGAGCCGACCGGCGGGAGGTGTTTGGCGAGGGTGGTGAGCAGCTCTTGATACTCGGGTTTGGTGGCAAGGCTGAGGGTCTCGTTGGGGTCGTTTTGTTCGTCGTAGAGTTCGGTGCCCACGATCTGGGAGCCGTAGCGCAGGCGATAGAAGGTGGCGCGGTAGCGGTCGTTGCGGATGCTGTAGCCCATGACGGGGCCTTCGGGGGCTTTCTTTGGGTATTGGCTGATGGCGACTTTGGTGGAAGGGGCGGTGGGATTGTCGATGAAGGTCTTTAAGCTGCTACCGGTGAGTCCGGGCGGGATGGGGAGGTCGCAAAGATCGGCGAGGGTAGGATACACATCGACAAATTCGACCGTGGCGGTGCATTTTTGGCCAGCGGTCTTGGTTCCCGGCACGCTAATCAGTAGAGGCACGCGCGTGGCGAGTTCGAAGTTGGTGTGCTTGTGCCAGAGGCCGTGATCGCCGAGCTGCCAGCCATGGTCGCCCCAGAGGACAATGATCGTGTTGTCGGCAAGACCTTCTTTTTCGAGGGCGTCGAGCACCTTACCGACTTGGGCGTCCATGTAACTGATGCAGGCATAGTAGCCGTGGCGCAGTGTTTTGGCGAACTCAGCTGGGATGGGATCTTCTTTGGGCACGCCGGGGTAGTTGTGAATCTCGCCATTCGTGTGGCCGACATAGGGAGGTGCGCCTTTGGGCAAATGATCGATGGCTGGCAATGGGATGCTGTTCGGATCGTAGAGGTCCCAGTATTTCTTTGGTGCGACGAAGGGCAGATGCGGTTTCACAAAACCAACTGCGAGGAAGAAGGGCTCGCCGTTGGCTTTGAACGCGGCGAGCCGCTTCACAGCTTCGTTCGCAGTGGCGCCGTCGGGGAGATCGCTGTCGTCCTTGAGGCTGACTTCAAAGGCGGGGCCGGCCTTGGCTTCTTTGTCCTGCTTTTTGACAGAGGTGTCGTTGGCCTTGGGCGTGGAGTATTCGAGGACGTTGATGTTGTGCTTGGTAACGATTTGTTGGTTCCAATCCACGAGATCGGTGTCCACGGATCGGCCAAAGGGATACCAATGCGGAGCGGTCCAGGAGCGACCGTCTTCATGGCCTTTGTGGTAGATTTTGCCGAGTGCTTCACACCTATAGCCGTTCGCTTTGAAATGCTGTGGCAGGGTGATGCAATCGGGCTGCGCAGGGCGGAAGTGGGTGTCGAGGTCCCAGACTTTCGTGATATCGGGACGAAGGCCAGTCATGATGGCAGTGCGTGAGGGGCTGCAAACTGCCTGCTGGGTGTAGGCTTTGTCAAACACGATGCCACGAGCAGCGATGCGGTCGATGTTCGGTGATTTGATGAGCTTGTCACCATAACAACCGAGCTGCGGGCGGAGGTCGTCGATGGAGAGAAATAGGATGTTGGGTTTGGTCGCGGCTTGCAGCGAGGGGAGTGTTAGGAAGAGCGCGGTTAGGAAGTGTTTCATGGTGACCATGGAGTCAAGGTAGTCGATAGAATGGATGGGAGCAGAAATGGGACTTTATTCTGCTGGTTATTTCTTAGCCGCCTTGCCCTTGGTGATATACTCCTGGCGGCTCACGAAGCCGTCTTTGTCGGAGTCGTATTTATCAAAACGTTCGGCTGCAGCTGCGGCATCGGATTGGTGGGTGGTGTAGTAGTCGCGCGTGAGTTTGCCGACTTTTTCTTGGTCGAGTTTGTCAAACTTGCCAGCACGCTCCTGTTCCTCGGTGTTCATTGTGGTCGTGGGGGGTGTGTCCGGGGTCTTGGGCTTCATCTCGGACTTTTTCTCCTTGTTAGTATGGCGGCCGGTGCCATCGCCATTGTCGGGGATGCCGCCTAGGGGGTTGAGCTTGGCAAGGACAGACGCGAGTTTGTTGCGTGCGGGATGATCCCCGGTGACGAGGGTTTCGCTGAAGGGGGCACCGCTCATGTCGAAGAGTTCGCCTTTCTCATTGAGTTTCCACTGGGCATCCCGCACATACCACATGGCGGCGAGTTGGTTAAAGACCCATTCACGGGGGGAACCGGGCTCACCAAGGAGCTGTGGAGCGAAGCTGTGGCCGTCAAAGACCGTGTCTTTGGGCAGGGTGCCTGCGGCGAGTTCCGTGAAAGTGGCGAGGAAGTCAGTGGAGTCGATCAAATCAGCGCTGACTTTGCCTGCGGGCGTTTTACCGGGCCAGTTGGCGATCATGGGTACGAGGCCTCCGCATTCGAGCATGCTGCCTTTCATGCCGGAGAGCATTTTGCCGCCAATGGTGGAGAGCGGGTTCTGGCCTTTGCCGGTGCCATTGTCGCCCATGAAGATGACGAGTGTGTTTTCGCGCAGTTCGAGCGCTTCGAGATGGGCGACCAGTTTGCCGACGAGCTTGTCCATGTAGAGGATGTTGTCGCCAAAGAGGTCTTTGCTGTCCGGGTCACTATCAGGCGTGGGCTGGATGTCGCCATGTACGTGGACCATGGAGTAATAGAGAAAGAAGGGTTTTTCTTTATTCGCCTCGATGAAGCGCACTGCCTGCTCATGCATGAGATCAGGCAGGTATTCTTTCACGCCGAGTTCGAGTTCCTTACCGTTGACACGATATTTTTCGGGTTTCTCGGGCTTCCGGCTCCAATACACGCCGCTGCCATTGAAGCGCAGGGAGTCGTCGAAGCCTGCTTCATCGGGATCGCCCGGGAGTTGCCCCCATTTGCCGATGAATGAAGTGGTGTAACCAGCGCTTTTGAAGCTGCGGCCGAGTTGCAACTCCTTGTTCGGCATGACCATGCAGGCGTCCTGGTTGCTCGATCCATTGCGGAAGGCATAGCGCCCTGTCATGATCATGGCCCGCGATGGCCCGCAAAGCGCCGCTGTAAAGCACTGCGTGAAGCGGGTGCCGGTGGCTGCCAGCTTGTCGATCTCCGGTGACTTGTAGTGGTCCGAGCCGTAGCAACCGACGTTCCCAATGCCGAGGTCGTCCGCGAGGATGAAGATGATGTTGGGTTTTTCGGCAGCCTGGGCTTGGCCGAAAAGAACGACAAGGGCCGAAAAATAGGTGAGGACGTGTTTCATGGTATGACTTGATTGAAAATGTATTTTTTTGTCATGTTCACGGCAACAGCTTGCGGTGGGTGAGAGTGACACGCACGTCATCGGCATAGCTGCCGGTGAAGATAGAGGAGCCATCCGACTCGAAGTTTTGATTGATGTGCAGACGCACGACAAGGAACTCCGCATTCGCTGGCAGACGCATCTCAGTGGTGAGCCGCTGCCAAGTCGCGGGATCGCGATCCAGCTTGGTTCGGTTGCTGCGAGCCATCGCATTGGCCTCGCTCTCTAGCGCGGTGCCGAGGTAGCTCGCGCTTTCAGGCAGTGATTCGGCATCGAGGGCAAAGAGAGAGATCGCGCAGCCGAACTTTTCCTGCTCGGAAAATGGGATTGCATTCACACTGGCTGAAGCCTGTACCACAACCTCCCCATTGTCGAGATCCTGCCGAAACTCGCGCAGGTCGATCAGTCGATACACATCTGCGATGTGACCGCCCGCAGGCCGAGTTTTGCCTTGGAAATCGGGGCGCAGAAAACGCAGCATTTTGCCACCGATGCGCGGCTTCACATTCTGCTCCGCACTCACGACCACCGCATGATCGCCGCGCCACATACCCGGCTCTAGCGCTATCTTGGCAGCAACTACCACCGCCTCCTCGAAGTTCTCCTCCAGCAAACTCAGCGACCTCGCGAAAGGCACCACATAACCAAACACCACCGATGCGCTCAACAAACCGATCACCAGTCCCGCAGCGGCGGCGGTGAGGGATCGCCAAGCGATCCAACGGGAGCCGTTCACGGATATCGGTGATGCCTGTCCTGTCACTGCGTGGAGGGAGGCGTTTTGCAGGCTGTGTTCCAGCATGCCGTGAAGGGAGGCCGTCTCCCAATAGCGAGTGCGGGCCTCGGCGGACTGCTCCAGGTGGGTGCTGAGACGTTGGGCGTCCGCTTCGCTGAGGCGATCCTCCAGGCAGTCTTCAATGAGGGTATCGAGGTCTTGGGGCTTCATGCTAGGAGACGTTGTTGAGTGATGTGGACACGCAGTCGCGCAAGAACGCGCGCGCTTTAGAAAGGGCCACTCGCACGGCGGTGGAAGTCATGCCGAGGGCCGCAGCCATCTCTTCAGAGTCCTGGCGATTGGAGTAGCGTCGCCAGAGGAGATCGCGGCTTTTGGGCGCGAGTTTTTCGATGCAGCGACTCAGAGCCTCTTCACGAAGAGCGGTGATCTCAGGTGCGGGGGCTTGTTCGGCGAGGGCGATGAGAGCCGCCTCGCTCAGCCCATTGGCGCGTTTCTGCTGGCGGTAGCTTTCCAGTACCTTCAATCGGGCGATGCCACAGGCCCACGCGATGAAGTTCGTCCCCGGCTCAAATGACGAGGCCTTTCGCGACACGGTGAGAAACGTTTCCTGCAAAACATCATCCGCATCCATCAGCGAAGGCTGCAGTGCCCGTACAAACGCCCGAATCGCTCCCTCATGCCGCACGAACAGCATTTGCACCTGCTCAGCAGGCGTGGGTGAGAGTTCAGGAGCAGTGTCGGTCATCCAGAGTAATGACACGCAGCGAGGATTTGTTTCCTGAAAACTTCACCTTGGGGTATGATCGTACCCACGCCAGCCAACCTGCGAGGGATGGGATCAGCGCCCCACCACTCGCCCACACCTATTTGTTTCCAAACTCGCGACTGGTCGCCAAGGCGAGGATGACCTCGCGAATCGCCAAGTTCTTGGCTTTGGCTTTATTTGCGATGTCATCGGCGAGCGCGGCATCGATGAAGCCGTAGGGTCGTCCGAGCGCATACTCGATGAGGGCTTCGGTGAAGCCGCAGGCGAAGTCCTCGCTCTTGGCGGCGATGAGGTCGCGGAGATCGAAGAAGTCTTGGAAGGCGGGGCCGTTGTAGAACTGGCCGCTGGGGTCAATGGGCCAGGTCTTCTTGCCGACACCGCGCTTCTCGTAGGTCTCTTCGGTGCGCCATTTGCCGACGGCGTTGAAGTTTTCGAGGCCGAAGCCGATGAAGTCGATCTTGCGATGGCACTGGGCGCACTGGGCTTCCTCCGTATGCGCGGCAAGTCTCTCGCGCGTGTTGAGGAGTTGGTTTTCGAGTCGCGTGAGCTGCGGGACGTTCGGTGGTGCGGGCGGCGGGGGGT
>JBIIUD010000228.1:0-5346 GCA_044340175.1 Verrucomicrobiaceae bacterium | reverse complement strand
CCCTGCCTTTGGCGGTGGCGGGACGTTTGGACCGATTGCGGGTCGGGCTTCGGTGATCGGCAATGAGATTCATTTCCCGGCACTGTTCCAGCCAACGACTGGGAAAGCGGTGCAGGCGCTGTTCTCGATGACGGCTGACGGTGCCACCACACTGCGTGAAGCCATGGTGGGGGACGTGGCTGAGGGGGTAACGGGTGCGACCTATGCGAGCTTCCCTGCCTCGTCACAGATGAATGGCACAGCCTTGTTCCGGGCAACACTGCGCGGCGTGCCGACGGCGGGCAATGAAGGTTTGTGGATTAAAGGGGGAGGGGCACCGTTGATGATCAAAGGCGGAGAGGTAATTCCTGACTCTCCCCTGGTCTGTGCGCGCATCTTGCGTTTCTGGCCAGCGGGTAACAATCGCGTCATCGTGCACGTGCAAGTGAGCGGTGCAGGAGTGAACGCCACCAACAATCAAGCGTTGGTTCTGATCCAAGAGAACGGGGTGAGACTGTTGCTGATGCGCACCGGGTTCCCGGCTGCGGGCACCGGCACTGCCGCGGTCAGGTCTTTCTCTGCGGTGGATGTGAATCCTGTGAGCGGAGCCTATGCGATTCTGGCAACGCTAGGTGGTGCACCCGCAGCGTCAAACCAGGCGCTGTGGAGCGGCTCTGCTGAGGCAGGCAATACGGCGGCATTGCAGGTGTTGCGGCTGCCTGTCTTGCGCTTGAGAAAAGGCCAGACCTATTCGACGGCCAGCACCATGGGAACAGTGCGCAGCATTTCTTTGAAGCCTGCCGTGGACGCGACGGGTGCCGGGGGTCGCGGTTTGTCCCAGGCGATCGGAGCCAATGGCACGATTGGGGTGACACTGCTCGGTGATCTCAAGATCAGTGAGCTGGTGCTGCTACCGTAAGGGGGTTGGTCGACTGTCAACACGGCGAGTAACAACACGAAAGAAATCCACTTAACGAACAGAGCGGCCCGGGATGTTCCCGGTGCCGCTCTTTTTTCAGTGTTTTCGGTGGGCAATTTTACTCGAATCCAGGTCGATAGGGTTGTTTGGGCGAACGAAAAGCTGGGGATAACCCAGCACTCCGAAAGCCTGCGGCGGCCATGGGACTGTGTGGATGAGCCGGCCGGTGAAGCCAAGGCAGATGGGGTGCATGGAAATCGAGTTGCCGATGGCAGCGGAATTGCTGGAGCCTTCAAACAGGATGCCGCTTCCGAGCTGGCAAGGCCGTCGGGAGGCCTGGGTGTTGATGAGGTGGTTGCCTTGAACGATGCCGCCCGAGAAGCCGCGAATGACGATGCCGTAAGCCCTGTGGCTGTTGTTGGAGCTGTTGGCGAAGACGTCGAAGATGCGGTTGTCCCGGACATGAAGGCTTTCACTGGTGATGTCCATGCCGTAGCAGAAGCACGAGCCATTCCGCTAACTCTTCGGCGGCCATCAGAAGTCGAGGTAGATCTCAGCGCGGCGGTTTTTGGAGCGGCCTTCGGGGTCGTCGGTGCCGTCGCTCTTTTGATTCGGACCAAGGGGTTGGGCGGTGCCGAGGCCGGTGGTGTCCACTTGATCCGGGGCGACGCCAAGGGCGACGAGTTGTTTCTTGACGGACTCGGCACGCTGGCGAGAGAGGCGGAGATTGTAGTCTTCCTCACCCAGGGCGTCGGTGTGGCCAGCGATGCGGAGCTTCCGCTTGGCATCCGATTTGAGCATGTCGGCGACGATTTGAAGCTGTTTTTGGGCGCGGGGGTGAAGGCCGGCTTCGTCGTATTCGAAGTAGAGGGCGAGGGATTCACCGCCTTTGGGATTCTTGACGATGGGGGTGTAGGGCACGCCTAGCTTGGCGGCGGAGCGTGCGAATGAGCCGAGGATGTCGGACAGGTTCAAGCCGACGACGCGCCAGGGTTGATCTTCAGCTTGACGTTGGAGTTCGATACCGAACTCGGTCTGCTGGTCGAGCTTATCGGATTTGACTTGGGCGATGACCCAAGAGGCGTCAGTTCCAGCGGCGGTGAGGACGAGGGGTTTGCCGGGAAGGAGGCTGTATTGGCCTTCTTCGAAAACGATGCAGAGGCCGGCGAGACGCTCGGAGCTGACGCGGGATTCATCGAGGTAGGTGCGGGCCTGGGTGAAGTCATGCTTGAGGAGATGACGGACGAAGCCGTCGGCAAAACTGAGCGCGTCTTGGGTCTCTTCAACAACGAAAAGAGGGGACGGTTTGGCCTTAGCGGCCATGGCGGGTGCGGGTGCAGGTGCTGGTGTCGGAGCCGCGGGGCTGCCAACAGGGGCGGGTGCATTGGCCTCAGGTGCAGCTGGTGGGGTGGTAGGCAGTGCAGCGAGACTTTTGGCAAGAGCTGGCGGTAGGCGGAATTGGGCGACTTTCCAGCCCATGTTCTCGTCCCGCTCGACATCGAACTGGAGGCGGTGGGTTTGGCCATCGGGACCTTTGAAAGGGATCGCGAGGCGGGTGAAGCGGTCGACCTGACCGAGGACTTCGACTTCCTCCGCGGGAGCGGCTTTGAACCCCAGGGCCTGTATCTGGGCGAAGACATCGGAGGCTTGCTTGGCGGTGGTGGAGTTGGGAGCGGCGGCGGTAGCGAGTTGGGCGGCGCGGGTCCAGTCCTGGCGGGCGAGGCTCTGGGCGAGGTCCTTACCGAGATCAAGCGGGCGGGCAAATCCGAAGACGGGCTTCTCTGGTGGTGTGGGTTTTGGCGGTGGTGTGGGTGCGGGAGGAGGGGTCTCACCTGGGACTTTCATGGGCAGCGCCTCCGCTGCAGCAGCGATGGTGGCGTGGGCTTCGGCCTCGGCTTGGCGCTTGGATTCAAGACGCTTCGAGGTGAAAAAGAAGAACAGAGCGGCGCTGGCGGTCAGGGCTCCGGCGACGATGACGGCGGGAGCCGCACGACCTGAAGGGGGCTGAAAACGTGTCCGGAGATGGGGGTGTAAAGTCACGAGGCTAAAAGTGTCATGTGGCTTGGCAATTTCCACCAGGAATGCAAACGATCTCTGCGCATTCAAAAAATAGCACCGGCTGCCGCCTGAAGCCAAACGGAGGCAGATGTCGTGCCACCAGGGGTGAACTTAGCGTGAACGGGCTTCCATGCTGAAGCGACCCGCCGCAGCCGGGGAAAGCCAGGAACCGGTGACGAGCTGTTGGGATTGAAGTAGGATGCCTCCAAAGGAAAACCTCACGCCACGTGGGCTGTCGAGGTAAGTGCCGGTGACGAGGCCGTTGGTAGGGCTGAACTTGAGGGTGAGTTGGTCGGGACCATAGAAGAAGAGGCTGTTGGCGGTGGTCCAGGTGACGACGCGGTCTAGGCTGGTAATCTGATGGGCAGGGAAGGAGGGCAGGCGCGGGCCCTCCACGCGCCACCAAGCATTGTAGAAGTTGTTGGTCAAAGTGCTCCAAGCACGGTTGCCTGTGAGGGGCGGGGTGTAAAGAGAGCCGACGACCGGGCGTGTGCTGGTGAAGCCGGCGGGGTAGAGGGAGGACGCGGGGGTGGCTTCGGGCTGTTTATTCCAGGTCCAGTGGCCATCGATCGAACTGACACCTGCGATGCTGCGGAAGACAAGCTCACCGGCGAGATAGCCTTTTCCTGTGGTGCCATAGAGACTGCGGTGCAGGCTCCAAATGCAGTCGGTAGAGACATGTCCGGCAAAGGTCGTCTTGGTGCCGTCGGCGAGGACGAGGGCACCGGTGGCAAGGCCGAGGTTGCTCACCTGGAGGGTGGCGTAGCCGTCACCAGCGGGTTCGCGAGCGGCGTCGGTGGTCTCTGAAGCGAGTAGCGCAAGGGTGTATGAGCCCTCATGAGGGCAGCGAGTAACGGTGTCGAAGAGCGCGCGTTTTTGGGCGGCGACGGCGTAGTTGGCTCCGGCGACGGAGAGGCTGCCGCTGAGTTCGAAGCTACCGGGTGCGTCCGTCAGTTCGTGAAGTGACAGTGTGATCTGGATGCCGGGTACGGGCAGTGTGAGGGTGACTTGGCCATTGGCATCTAGGGTGCCCGAAAGCGGGTAGCGGATGCCCTGGAGCCAAAGCAGGCCGGTGAAGGCACCGGTGGCGGTGACGCGGAAGTTTTCGAGGCCGCCGGAGGCTTGGCCGCCGGTGGTCAGGATGCCTTTGTAAATCCCCGCAGCACTGGCGGCAAAGGGCACTGGGGTGAGGCTGGAAGCTGGGACTGGGGCGGTGGGTCTAGCGGCGCGCAAAACGGCGCCCGCGTCTTCACTCCCCGGATACGAAAAGTTCGTTCCAGGCTGAACACGCAGGGCGCCGCTGCCACTGCCCAAGAGGAATTGTCCAGCCGCGATCCCCTGCTTTTGAAAGGTGATGCCCTGGAAGGGAATGCGAAGGCCTGTGACGGGGTCTCGGTAGTTGCCGCTGACGAGACCGGTGTTGCGGTTGGCCGTGCCAGTGAGGGTCTCCGGACCGAAGTGCCGGAGGGCATTGCTTGCCTGCCAACTGATGACGCGCTCGATCTCCTGGCGCGTGGTGCTGGGAAGATTCGGTCCGAGCAGGCTGAGACTGGCGTTGGGATCGTTAGCGGCGAGCTGAGAGAGGAGCCGTGTGCCCGACGAAGGGATGGTGTAGCGACTGCCGAGGGCCATGCGAGTGGAGGCAAAGCCCGAGGGGTAACGGACCTCGCGCGTATCGGGACGTTTCAACCACTGCAGGGTGCCATGGAAATCACTGATGCCGGGTTGATCTTCAAAAGCGAGGCGCCCTCCGAAGTGGCCTCTTTGCGGGATACTGCGGTAGAGTTCGTTGAAGAGAGAAAAGTCGCTCTCTGCGGAGAGGTGGGCGGTTTCGGTGATGGGGGTGCCGTCGGCGAGTCGGCCGGTGACTCTGACGAGACCTGCCGGAGAGATGACCACAGCGGCCCAGCCATCACCGCCAGGTTCATTGATCCCCGACCCGGCGCTGCTGGGCAGGACAAGGGTGAAGCGGCCGCTGTGGGTAGCGGGGGCGGGATTTGATCTGGCGTGATAGGGCGCTCGTGGTAGGCGGGTCACAGCGGTGACGCCATTCCATGAAACGGTGCCACTGATGAGCTCGTGGCCTGCGGTGGTGCGTTGCAATTGCAGCGCACCCGTGATGAGCGTGCCGTCTTTTTGAGGCAGGTTGATCGTCCAAAGGCCATCGAGATCAAAGACGCCGCGCAGGGTAATGGTGCGGCCAGCGAGACGCAGTTTGCCTGAGGCGGTGCCGCCTGTAGCACTGCCTGCTTTGGGCGGGCTGATGCGGAGGCTCTCGAGGGCACCTAAAAGGGTAGGGTCGCCTGAGCCACTGTGGAGAAGACCGTCATAGAGTCCGACGGCTGTCGGCGTCCAGGCGGTGTCTTCGGCGGGCGAAAGAGCGACCTCCT
>JBIIUD010000227.1:0-5358 GCA_044340175.1 Verrucomicrobiaceae bacterium | reverse complement strand
GGTGCGCTCGGCGAAGTCGGAGCCGATGACTTCTTCGGCGGCGTTGGCAGCGATGAGAAGGTCGGTTTGGTTCAGGTAGTCAGGGGCGACTTCTTTGAGGATCTGCAAAAGTAGCCAAATGAGCATGGTGCCGCCCTTGATGTCCACGACACCGGGCCCGTAGATGCAGTCTTCTTCGGGTGACTCGCGCCAGTAGAACTGATGGCGTGCTTCTTCCTCGGGCGGGTAAACGGTGTCCAGATGGGTGACCAGAACGATGGGTTTTTGAGTAGTGGAAACGATAGCGGGCCGACGGAGAAAGAGGTGGTGGCCGTGGTCGGGGTGGAGGGAGGGGACGAACTCGGGTTCGAAGCCGAGCTCGGCCAAGCACTCGGCGGTGAGGCGGCCGACGGCATCCACGCCTGGGGCGTTGGTGGTGAAGCTATTGCAATCCACCATGCGGCGGAGCCAAGCCAAGGCAGCGGGGAGATGGCGTTCGGCGGCAGCTTGGAGTTCGTTGGCAAGAGCGGAGGGCATGAGCGACTCCATCGCATACGGCGCGAGATTTGGGAAGGGGACACTTGCTGACGTCGCAGAAGTCGTGAGACTTCTCGGGGGGACGAGAGAGTGGCTGGGATGGATGAGCGAAAGTGCGTCCTACCCCTGGGAGAAAACTCACGTTTTCTTCTACGCGGGGGCTGACGTAGCAGAAGTCGTGAGACTTCTCTGGGGACGTTAGAGAGGCGGGAATGGGGAGCGGAGAGTCGTCCCGGGGAACGGTGAATTTTCTGCGAGGGGCGTTTGGGACTGCGGGCAAATCCGGTTGCAAGGGAGACGATTCTTGGCCATGTCGGCTGAACCCGATCCAACCTGATTTTGACTGCTTCTCCTCGCACTCGCACGCTTGTCGCCATTCCTGCCCGCTGGGGCTCCACTCGGTTTCCGGGGAAGCCGTTGCATCACATTGCTGGCAAACCGCTAGTGCAGCACGTGTGGGAGCGCTGTCAGGAGTGTCGGGAGGTCGATGACATCGTCATTGCGACCGATGACGAGCGGATCGTGGTGGCGGGCGAGGCTTTTGGCGCGCGCGTGGTGATGACTTCACCCGAGCATCCGAGTGGGACGGATCGCATTGCCGAGGCGGCGGCGCTTTTTCCAGATCACGGGGTGCTCATCAACGTGCAGGGGGATGAGCCATTGATTTCCCCCCGTCTGATCGACGCGTTGGCCGTGACATTGCGGGAGCAGCCGAATGTCCCGATGATCACTGCCGCTGCGCCGATCCATGAGGCGGAGCTGGTGGCCGATCCGAATGTGGTGAAGGTGGTGCTGGATGAAAAGGGCGACGCGCTTTATTTTTCACGCTCACCCCTGCCATTTTTCCGAAATGAGGTGCCGGAATTGGTGCCGCTGCGGCATTTGGGGATCTATGGCTTTCAGCGGGCCTTTTTGCTAGAGTTTGTGGGCTGGCCGCCGGCGGCATTGGAGCGAGCAGAGTCACTGGAGCAATTGCGGGCGCTGGCCCATGGGGCGCGCATTCGGGTGGTGCTGACGGATGATCTTTCCCCTGGAGTGGACACGCTGGAGCAGGCGCAGGCGATTGAAGATCAGCTCCGTGCATGAAGGGTGATTGCATGATCCCGTTTCCTGGATAAGGAGAGGGAACTATTAAGACTGATTTTCCTCCCATGAAGTATATTTTTGTCACCGGCGGCGTGGTTAGTTCACTTGGCAAAGGGCTGGCGGCAGCCTCCCTGGGCACCTTGCTTGAATACCGTGGCTACAAGGTGATCATGCAGAAATTCGACCCGTATTTGAATATCGATCCGGGCACGATGAACCCCTACGAACACGGGGAAGTCTATGTGCTGGACGATGGTGCGGAAACGGATCTGGACCTGGGGCATTACGAGCGCTTTACCCACACGAATCTTTCTCGTTTGAACAACCTGACCAGTGGCCAAGTCTATTCGACAGTCATTGAAAAGGAGCGCGCGGGCAAATACCAGGGCAGCACCGTGCAGGTGATCCCGCACGTGACCAATGAGATCAAAGCGCGCATCGATGAGGTGGCGCATAAGATGGGCGGGGATATCATCATCACCGAGATCGGTGGCACGGTGGGTGACATTGAGGGCCTGCCGTTCTTGGAAGCGATCCGCCAGTTTGGCCATGACAAGCCGCCCGGTGACGTGCTTTACATTCACACGACGCTGGTGCCTTACCTGCGAGCGGCTGGGGAATTGAAGACCAAGCCGACTCAGCAGAGCATCGCGAAACTGCGGGAGATCGGTATCGGGCCCAACATCATCCTGGCGCGCACGGAGATGCCTTTGGATCAGGATGTGAGGCACAAGATTTCTCTGTTCTGCAACGTGCCGATTGAAAATGTGATCGAGGCGCGGGATGTGAAGCATACGATTTATGAGGTGCCGCTGAAGCTGCATGAGGAGCGGCTGGATGACCGGGTCTGCAAGCTGCTCGGCCTGGAGCGCAAAGATCCTGACCTGACCACCTGGCGCAGTTTTGTGAATCGTGTCATTCACCCGACCCACCATGTGCGCATCGGTGTGGTGGGCAAATACATCGAGCTGCAAGACGCCTACAAAAGCATTTATGAGGCGCTGACCCATGCGGGCGCGGCCACGGACTGTAAGGTGGACATCGTGCGGGTAGATGCGGAGGCCATTGAAAAGGCGGGGCCGGAGCTCTACCTCACCGGTTTGCAGGGCATCTTGATTCCGGGAGGCTTTGGGGATCGCGGCACCGAGGGGAAAATCCTGGCGGCGAAGTATGCGCGGGAGCAGGGCATTCCATTCTTTGGTATCTGTCTGGGGATGCAGATTGCGGTGATTGAGTTTGCACGGAATGTGGCGGGCTTGACGGGGGCCAACAGCACCGAGTTTGACAAGGCGGCCCCGCATCCGGTCATCAGCCTGATGGAGGAGCAGAAGAAAGTCATCAACATGGGCGGCACCATGCGCCTGGGCACCTGGGTGACGGATCTGGCCCCCGGCAGCCGGGCTTACAACCTTTACCAAAGCGCCACCATCACCGAACGCCATCGGCACCGGTATGAGTTCAATTCGGACTACAAGGAGAACTTGGAGAGCCATGGTCTTCTGGTATCCGGAACCTCTCCCAACGGTGAGTTGGCGGAAATCATTGAACTGCCAGAGCACCCATACTTCCTGGCCTGCCAGTTCCATCCGGAATTCCTCTCCAAGCCGAACCATCCGCATGCTCTGTTTCATGGGTTTGTGAAAGCGGCGATGAATCACCACGGCACGCCACCGGTGAGTTGCTGAGGGGCTGCGGAAGATCGGATCAAATCATGCGTTTACCTTGCTCATGAAACGGTCCCTTCTTCTGCTTTCAATTGGGCTAGCACTGGTAAGCAACTCGCTGGCAGCCCAGGAAAAAGCTGAAGTTTCTGGGCAGGTAACGCATTTTGGAACCAAAGACAGCGACCTCCCGCAGGACCCGCGCGAAGCGGGGCGGGGCGAGTTCTTGGACTTTCCCACCTGGCCGCTGAGCAAGTCCCTGCCAAATGATGTCTTCACTTTTGCCCGGCTGCGCTACAATTCCATGTCCGGCTACGGAGGGCGCTGGCGGCGGAACTCCAAGTGGCTCACGGACTATCCTGATGCGGACCTGAATTTCTCCTACCGCATCCAGCAGCTCACGTCACTGGAAGTGAATCCCAAGGGCGTCATCGTCGATATCGAGGCCGATCAGCTCCGGCATTACCCCTTCATCTACATGATCGAGCCGGGCGAGATCATGCTCACAGAGGAAGAGGCGAAAATCCTGCGTGAGTACTTGCTCAATGGTGGCTTTCTCATGGTGGACGACTTCTGGGGCTTCGATGAGTGGGACAATTTTCACCGCGCGCTGAAGCAGATCTTTCCCGAGCGGGAGCCGGAGGAATTGGACGTCTCTCATGAGATCTTTCACGCTGTGTTTCCGCTCAAAGTGAAACCCCAAATCCCCAGCGTCGGCGCAGCGATGAGTGGGCGTGATCGCGGCATCACTTTCGAATGGGGCAAGGAGGGCACCGAGGAGGTGCACTACAAAGCGGTGTTTGATGACAAACGCCGCATGATGATGATGATCTGCCATAACACGGACCTTGGCGACGGCTGGGAGGAAGAGGGCACAGATCCCTGGTATTTTCGCGAGTTCTCAGAGAAATACGCGTATCCGCTCGGCATCAATATTCTGTTTTATGCCCTGACGCACTGAGCGAGAGAGGTGCGGGCTGTCAAAATAGCGTTCTTACGGGTTGCAAAGACTTCCCAAAAAGGGCAGGGATTACGGGAATTCTCGAAGGTAATGCGGTTTCCGAAAACTTTACTCCCATCATTGTTTCTAGCCTCCCTCATGGCCCTGGGTGTCGAGCCTGAATTCGAAATCAGGCGGGCCATTCCCATTGAGTTGGATGTGGTGCCACAGTTTTTAACCCCTGAGCTGGAGGCTCTGCCGCGCATCCTACCCGAGAAAGTGCAGACCACCTACACCCGCTGTCAGGTGCCAGGAAATGTGATTGCCGTGACCTTTGATGACGGTCCTCATGCTGAATTCACCCCGCGCCTTTTGGATACCCTGAAGGAGCGCAACATCAAGGCCACCTTCTTTATGGTGGGGCGCAATGCCACCGCTTACCCCCACATCGTCAAGCGCATGCGGGACGAAGGGCATGAGGTGGCCAACCATACCTGGGCGCACCCACTGCTCACCGGCTATGGCGCAGAAGGCGTCAAATCCCAATTGAAGCGCACCCATGACGCCATCGAGAAAGCCTGCGGCACGGCCCCCATTCTTTATCGCCCCCCCTACGGCGGGGCGCGACTGACTCAACGGCGCAGCATCATGCAGGATTTCGGGTATCCCACGATCCTCTGGGATGTGGACCCGCTCGACTGGCAGTCCCCCCGCTCGGTGCAAAAAGTCTACGACCGCGTGCTCAGCATGACCAAACCTGGCTCCATCGTCCTGTTGCACGACATCCACGAGACCACCGTCAATGCGATGCCCGCTACCCTCGACGCATTGATCGAGCGCGGCTACCAAATGGTCACCGTCACTCAGTTGATCAATCTGGAGGCCCAAAATGCCCCTGTCGAGCCCGCCATCGCGGCTGAGGAGCCCAAGCCACTGCCAGTTGAGGTCGAGGTCGAGGTCGAGGTGAATACGTCTGTTATCGCCAACGAACCGCCTGCTGGGACACCTTAGCCCCAAACTCCGCTTCCAATCGCGGATTCCGGGCTTAGTGGCTCAGCGAGACACCATGAAAGCATTTGACCGGGAGCTTGTGAAATTTTTCACAAATCCCTCTTGCCGCTCCGTGGCGTAACCGGATAATGCACCATGACCCCC
>JBIIUD010000757.1:0-3822 GCA_044340175.1 Verrucomicrobiaceae bacterium | reverse complement strand
GGTACTAAAAGGGAAAGTTTAAACGGGTGGGAAACTTGAAGGCAAGACACAAACCGTTGAAAGTGTGGGAGAGGTTCGCACTTCTTTAGTGACAAAATCCGGGCATCCTTCTAAATTCAATTTCCCAATTCCTTGAAAATGCGTCTGAAAATTCACTCCACCCCCGACTTGCGCGGTCTTTCCCCATTGCTGAGGGAAAGGAGTGCCACACGCTGCGGGCTCCCGTCAGCCTTCATGGCGTTCCTGCTGCCGGTCCTTGCCAGTTCCGCTTTGGCGCAAGCACCAAAGCCCCCGCCAGCGCCAGCGCCTACCCCTGAGGCGGCTGGTGCGCTCAACATGGAGCAGGAAGTGGAGTCCCTTTACAAAGAGGCTTTCAACCTGTTTCAGGACAGCAAATTTCAAGAGGCCCTGTCCAAGATCAACACCATCAAAGAGAAGGTCTCCAGGCCCTTTGAAAAGGTCGTGTTTGTGGAAGGCGCCTGTTATTTCAATCTGAATGACTTCCCCAAGGCCATCACAACGCTGGAGCTGTATGTTAGCACCTTTCCAGACGGGGAAAGCTTCAACCCCGTGCGCATGGCGCTGGGACGTGCCTATCTGGCCAACAAGGAGCCTGATAAAGGGATCGAGGTGCTCCGAAAAGTGGCGGCTGAAGCTCCTGAATTCATGGCCGAAGCCGGTGTGGTCATTGCTGAACATTTGAGGAAGTCCGACAAAGCGGATGAGGCTCTGCAGATTCTGGAGAAAGTGCTTTCGGGTGGGGTGCAGAGCCCGGCGGCCATCCAAGCGGCGATGCTTTCCGCTGACATAATGGTAGCCAAAGGCGAGGTGGAGAAAGCCTCTGAAATGATGGAAAAGGTGCGGGGGGTGGCCAGTGGCGGGGAAAACGTCGCCCAGATGAACAACATCAGTTTGAAGTTGGGCGATCAAATGCTGGAGCGCAAAAGTTTCAGGGAAGCGCTATCCGCCTACCAAATGGTCCGCCGCCAGAGTGAGATCAGCCGGATGCAGAAAGAACGGTTGGCACTCATCGAGAAATCCATGGCCAATCCTGGCAAAGGCCCGATCCCTGGCAGCAAAGAGGAGCTGAAAGCCCGTTTCGACAGTGAAAAACTGCTGCTGGAAGAGATCGAGAAAAGGCCCGACTACGACGCCTCTCTTTATTACCGGCTTGGACGCTGCTACTTCGAGATGGGGCGTTTTTGGGAATCCTTGCTGGCCTTTGAAGTGATCGTCAACGATTTCAAAACCTTCCCGCAGCGGGATCGGGCGATGTTTGGCATGATCATCGCCAACGGTCAGTTGAAGCGGGTGGTCCAGGCTCGGCAATTGTGTGAGACCTACATCTCTGAGTTTCCAGATGGGGCTAACTTGGGCGAGGTTTCTGAAATGTACGGCATGCTGGCCTACAATGCGGGCGATATGGCAGGTGCCGAGCAGTCTTTTGATAAGGCTCTGGGTTTCCCCAAAGCGGACAAGGAGCGGTTGCTCTTTCTGCGGGCGACGGTGCTTTTTGAAATGCAGCGGTTTGAGGATGCTCGCACCTGTCTGGAGCTCTTGCTCAATGCCAATGCCCAGTCAGCCTACAAGGACGACGCCCAATACCGCATCGCGCTCAGCTACTTCTATCAGAATGACTTCAAGAGCGTCACCACGGCCCTGAAGAAGTATCTGGCGGACAATCCCAAAGGACAGTACATCATTGACGCCAAGTATCGCCTGGCCTTCATCAAGTTTCAGGGAAAGGAAGTCGAGTCGGCCATGGAAGACTTGCGCAAGCTGGTGGAAGAAGCCCCGAACGATCAGAACATTGGCCAGGTGTATGCTCTTTTGGGCGATGGCTACAACCAACGGCAGGAGTATGTAAAGGCTTTGGAAGCCTTTGCCAACGCCGTTTCCAAGGCCAAAACGGATGATGTCCTGAATTATGCCATGGACAATGCCACGGATCTTTATGCGTCAGAGAACAAGTGGACTGAGCTGGCGAACATGTGGCAGACTTATTACGAGACGCACAAAGAAAATGAGGATCAGGCGCTCAAAGCCATTTTCTGGATCAGTCGCGCGCGGGTGAAAGAGAACAAAACAGAGGAGGCTATCAAACTTCTGGCAGAGGCCATCAAGCCAAAGATCCCGAATGGCTCGAACGAGCAGGTGGAGGTGCTCATGCAGCAGCTTTGCGGATTGCTGGCACCCAAGCGCAGGCGGCAGGCTGACGGCACCTATGATGGACCCAGTTTTGAAGAAAAGGAGAAGGAGCTGGAAGCCCTGATCAAACCCGATGAAGCCGGCATGAACGGCACCGCTCAGATGCGCATCCTCTTCGCAAGAGCGTGGCTGGCGCGCCAAATGAAAGAGCCGGACAAGGCGGAAAAACTTTTTGCCATCATCATTGAAGTGGCTAAGCCCGAGGACCTTAGTCCGCTGTTGCTCTCGACCGTGGGCGACAACGCGCGCACGAAGGGCGACTTGGATAAAGCCGCTGCGTGTTACGAGAGGCTCAATAGCCTTTTCCCGGACAGCGAGTTTGCCGACGCCGCTCCTGTTGGATTGGCCGAGATCGCGTACTCCAAAGAGGAGTTTGACAAGGCGTTGGCGCTGTTTGATGAAGCCATCGAGAAATACGCCGCCAGTTCCAAGCTGCTGGATGCCAACCTTGGCAAGGCGAAGACCTTGATCGCTCTGAAAAAGTGGGATGATGCCCGTAAGCTTTATGAGCAGATTTCCAATACTCGTGAGTGGCGGGGTGAGGCCACAGCCATCTCCCTCTACATGCTCGGGGAAATCGAGTTTCAGCAGAAGAATCCTGCGGCGGCAATCCCTTACTTCCAGCGGGTGTTCATCGCGCATCAAAAATGGAAACCTTGGGTGGCCAAAGCCTACTTGCAGTGCGCCAAGAGTTTTATCCAACTGAACCGTGCCGCCGCTCCGCCCGAGCGCGAGTATGCTGACAAAGAGGCCGCCAAACTGTTCTTGTTGCAGATGACCAAACGCACTGACTTGGAAGATCAACCTGAGATGAAGGAAGCCCGCCAACTGCTCACCACGCTGTGATGAATATCGAAGCCATGAACTCACACATTTGGAAAATCGCCCTCGTTACGCTCCTGGTTTGGGTGCTCCCAGGTCAGGATGTGCAGGCCCAGGCGCTGATTCTCAAGGACGGCACTCGAGTGCCTGCAGAGGACTTTAAAGTGGAAGCTGGAAAAATCATCCGCACCGTCAAACTGCAAGGCACCAACACTGCGACCACGGTGCTGGCTGCCTCCAACATCGCTTCATTGGAATGGCCCTATTCTGCGGAACTGGCCGAAAGTCGGTCGCTTCTTTCCCAAGGTAAAACGGAAGAGGCCATTGCTGTTTTGAAAACGGGCAAGGAGTTCTTTGAGGCCTTCAAGGAGATCAAAGGAGGCGGGGATTTGTTCCGGGATGTTTTCTTTGGCTATGTGGAAGCGCTGGCACAAGGCGGAAAATTTGATGACACCATCACTCTGATGCCCACCCTGCAAAAGCTCAGCTTGAACAAGGAACAGGAAGTCCGGCTGAAAGTACTCAAGCTGAATATCGAACGCCAAACCTCTTCGGACTATGTGTCGATCATTGCTCAGGCCAATAACATCCTCACAGACACGGATGACTCAGCGGTGTCGGCGGCGGTTTGGGACATCATCGGGGACATTCATGACAAGAAGAAGGAGTATGAAAAGGCGCTGATGTCCTACCTTCGTATCCCTGTTTTCTTTGGCACTCAAATGCAGCGGGTTCCTGCCGCTGAATTGAAAGCGGCTAAAATCCTGATCAAGATGCGGCGTTTTGAAGATG
>JBIIUD010000226.1:0-5395 GCA_044340175.1 Verrucomicrobiaceae bacterium | reverse complement strand
GCGTTGGCGGTAAGCGGCGCGCTTTTCCATGGGGCCTTCACGGAGTTTGCCGCCGTGGAGCTGGACCTGCATGAAGAAGGGTTTGTCACCGCGGTCGGCCCAGTCGGGGCTGTTGTAGATGGCGGGGTCCCATTCGAAGTTGTAGTCGGTCTTGCCGAACGGGGCCTGGTTGGGTTTGCCCTTTTTGTTTTTTCGTGAGGCGAGATCCTGTCCGGTGTTGTCTTTGCCGGGGAGACCGGAGCCGATGCAGGTGAAGTAGCCGGCTTTTTGGAAGAGGGCGGGAACGGGGGTGACGCCTTCGGGGAGGTGGATTTTCAGGTCGCCGCGGCCGCTGCGGTGGTGTTGGGCGCCGATGGTGGTTTGATAGAGGCCGGTGATGAGGGCGGAGCGGCAAGTGGAGCAGACGGGGGCGGTGACGTAAGCGCGGGTGAAGCGGGTGCCTTCCGCGGCGAGGCGGTCGACGTTCGGGGTCGCGATGGTGGTTGCTCCGTAGCAGGAGAAGTGGGGGGACATGTCATCGACGACGAACCAGAGGATGTTGGGTTGGGCGGAGTGCGCTGGGGGAGAGATGGCGAGGGCGAGCGCGAGGAAGAAGATGAGGTGTTTCATGGCGGGCGAGAGAAGGCGGAAACGCTGGGTAATCCCATAACTTTCCGGTTATTGGGATGCTGGCACAGTGTGTTGATTGATCACAGAGGAGTGCTTCGATGGGCGCAATGGGGTTTTCTCCCCATCGTCGAGTGAGTAGCACCGCGTGTAGCATGCGTTAGATCAAAACCACTCTTTTCATGCCTCAAGCCATGTCGGTCGCTGTAGCGATGATGACAGTGGCTTCGTGTGTCGGCAAAGGTACACGCGAAATGGTCGCTGATGCCGTCGCGGTGCCTGGGCGGTGGCAACAGGGTTCGTCTTTGTCGAAAACGTTCGATGTGGCGCTTTGGTGGCGGCGGTTTCGTGATCCGGTGTTGAATGAACTGATCGCAGAGGCGCTGAAGGCGAGCCCGACGGTGCGTTCGGCCTTGGAGAAGGTGACGGAGTATCGGGCGCAGCGTGGGGTGGAGTCGGCGAACTTGTTTCCCTCGCTGGCGGCGAATCAATCGGGGCGTGGCGCACGCACGACAAGGGGTGTCACGACGAGCGAATCTTACCAAGCCTCGTTCGATGTGAGCTGGCAGATGGATTTGTTTGGAAAGCAGTTTCAGACGCTCAAAGCAGCCACGGCGGACCTCGAACAGATTGGTGAGAACTTCTACGGAGCGCAGGTCACGCTCGCCGCTGATGTGGCGACGGCGTATGTCGCGCTGCGTTCGGCGGAGGCGCAGTTGAGCGTGGTGCAGCGCAGTCTCGGCACGCGGGGCGAGACGGCGCAGCTCACGCAATGGCGGGAGCAGGCGGGCTCGGGCGATGCGCTCGACACGCAGCGCTCCATTAGCACGCTGGAGCAGGCACGGGCCTCCATGCCTGCGCTGCAACTCAGCGTCGTGCAGAGCAAAAACCAGCTCGCGCTGCTCTCGGGCCGCACGCCGGGCTCGCTCGATTCGCGGCTCGCGGGTTCGCGTCGCGTGCCGGAGATGATTTCGAGCATTGCGGCTGGCGTTCCCGCTGAAGCGTTGCGTCAAAGGCCGGATGTGCGCGCGGCTGAGCGAGCACTGGAGGCCGCGTTTGCCCGCACGCAATCGGCGAAGCGTGAGAGGCTTCCCTCGCTGAATTTGAGCGGCTCCATCGGCATCGATGCCCTCAAGGCGGGGAACATCTTTTCGCCTGAAGCTGCCATCGCGAGCATCCTGGCCAGTCTCGCCACGCCGGTGATTGATGCGGGTCGCATTCGGCAAAACATCCGCGCGGTGAGCTCACGCGAGCGACAGGCGCTCATCGCGTATGAAGCCACGGTGCTCACGGCGCTAGCCGAAGTCGAAAACGCGCTCGCTGCCGTGCGTCGCTATGCGGAGCAGCATCGCATCGTCTTAAAAGCAGCCGCCGCAGCACGAGAGGCCGTTACGCTCGCTGCTTGGCAATACGAGGCCGGTCAGGTGGATCTGCTCGTCACGCTCGATGCACAGCGCACGCTGCTCACGCTGGAGCAACAGGACGTCACCACCATGGCACAGAGCGCCAATGCCTGCGTGCAACTCTACCAGGCCCTCGGTGGGGGTTGGTCGCCCTTTTGACATGAAAACCTCCACGCCATTGACCTCAGCCGATCTCGCCAAAACCATCCAGGCAAGTGGATCCAAGGGACACTTCAAACGCAACGCCATCCTTGGTCTCATCGTCATCGCACTCGGCCTGGGCGGATGGTATTGGCGCAGCCGCATCGAAAAGGCCAAACAACAAGTGCCGCTCTATGTGACCGAGCCGCTCACGCGTGGCGATGTTTTCCTCGCCATCACCGCCACGGGCAATCTTGAGCCGACGAACGAAGTCACCGTCGGTAGCGAGCTTTCTGGCATCACGCTCGAAGTGAATGCGGACATCAACGACCGCGTCACCAAAGGCCAGCAGCTCGCCAAGCTCGACACCAGCAAGCTTTTGCAGCAAACCGAGAGCAACCGTGCCTCTGTGCGAGCCGCGCAGGCCCGTGTCACGCTCGCTGAGGCCACGGTGAAGGAAAGCGCCGCGCTGCTCGCCCGCCAGCAGGAGCTGCAGCGCATCAGCGGTGGCAAAGTGCCCTCCAAGGCCATCATCGACACCGCCATCGCCACGGCCGAGCGTGCGAAGGCCGACCTGCTCAACACGCAGGCCGGAGTCGGCACCGCCGAGGCCCAGGTGCTCATCAACGAGAACGATCTCGACCGCTCCATCATCAAATCGCCCATCGACGGCATCGTGCTCACGCGCAGCATCGAGCCCGGCCAGACCGTCGCCGCCAGCTTCACCGCGCCACAGTTGTTCGTCATCGCCGAAAAGCTGGAGCGCATGATATTGAAAGTCACCATCGCCGAAGCCGACATCGGTCGCGTCGAGAAAGGGCAGAAGGCCACCTTCACCGTCGATGCCTGGCCGGATCGCAGTTACAGCGCCGTCGTTTCCGTCGTGTCCTACGGCTCCGCCGTCACGCAAAACGTGGTGACTTACGAAGCCGATCTCGATGTCAGCAACGACGACCTCAGCCTGCGCCCCGGCATGACCGCCACCGCCGACATCGGCGTCGCCGCGAGCCAAAACGTCTTCCGCGTGCCCACCGCTGCGCTACGCTTCAATCCCGCCACCGCTGCCAAAGCCGGCCCCGCGAAGAAATCCTTCGTGCAAAGCCTCATCCCCATGCCCACCCGCAACCGCAGCCGCCCCGAAGCCAGCGACAAGGAAGACAAAACCCAACCCGCCGCCCACCTCTACATCTTCCGCGACGGGAAAGCGGAATCCGTCCCCATCAAGACGGGCCTCACGGATGGACGATACACGGAGGTGTCCGGGGAAGGTTTGAGTGAGGGGATGCAGGTGATTTTGAGGAACAATGTGCCTGCGACTTGAGCGCGGCACTCCATGGGGCATCGATTTGTAACAGGTCCTTCTTGGCAAATCAATTGCCCGACATACTCTCGTAGCCTGTGAGCACACTTGCCGACACCTTCAGCGACTATCTCGTCTTTGTGGATGAGAGCGGTGATCATGGTATGACGACTATCAATCCGGACTTTCCTTTGTTCGCATTGGCATTCTGTGTGTTCCCAAAAACAGCCTATGTCGATCAGGTAACCCGTGCAGTCAGGCAGTTGAAAGTGAAGACCTTTGGGCATGATTTGGTAATCCTGCACGAGCATGACATTCGCAAAAAGGCAGGCGCATTCTCCATAATGAGCAAGGAACCGCGTGAGGCGTTTCTGAATGAATTGACCCAAATCATCGAAATTGCCGATTTCAGCCTTGTAGTTGTCGTCATCGATAAGCGAGAACTACACCTTACGGATCTCTCAGCGAGCAACCCGTATCATCTGGCGCTCCTATTTGGCCTTGAACGCGTTCATCGACTTCTCTCGGAGTGTGGTCATGGATCCCACACCACCCACTTTATCGTCGAGGCACGTGGGAAGCGCGAAGACACTGAGCTCGAACTCGAGTTTCGACGCATTTGTGAAGGCGAGAATGGTCTTGCCCGACAACTGCCATTCAAGCTTGTCATGGCAGACAAGCGCACGAATTCGGAGGGCTTGCAGATTGCCGACATGGTGGCGCGGCCCGTTGCTTTATCTGTGCTTCGTCCAGATCAGCCAAACCGGGCAATGACCATCCTGAAACACAAGTTCTGGGCGGGAGCAAACGGCCTTGTTGCTGGCTACGGCCTGAAATGCTTCCCAGAAAAAAACGAAAGGCCACCGGGTAGTCCCAGTGGCCTCTCACCGAACGGGTAGTCCCATTCCAAAGCAGCTGTACGATTAGCAGAAACGTGGGAAATTAGCAAGCTCATACTTGTCCTGGATAATTACTCGGGCCAACAAACCCATTGGGTGCTTGGGCTGGAGCAGGCCTAATTTCCTTGAGAATCACCAGTGTTTTCGGGGATCACTTTGTTCAGAGGGATCAGGCTTGTGATGACGTGTCTGGTGGCGTTCTCTCCATCCACAAGAAGTGTGGGCGTAATAATGCCAATAAAACGGGCGTCCGACGTAAAGACGGGTGCTCCTTCGTCCTCAACCTCGGCGTTCGTCGCTTCGCGCCTCCTTTTGGTAGTTGATTCCGAGGGCTTCGAACTTGTAATTCGTAACAAGATGGCTTTTCCATTCGTGGATCGACTCCCTGGAGATAATGTCCGCATGAAAAAGCGAGTGACAGGTAGGACACAATGCCAGGAGGTTCTCGAACTCATCCCCGCCGCCCGCCTTGACTTCAATGACGTGATGCAAGTGAATCGCCAGCGTGGTTCGGCAAGGCGGATTGGCACAGCGATAGCCCGCTTCTCGGAGCACCTTGTCACGCAATTTTGCCGGAATCGCTTTTCGTTCACTCATTTGCCAATCCTGGCGAACGAGTGCGGAGGGTCAATGCTCAATGTCTGAGCACTGTAAAACTGCCTTTCTGATTCTTCAGGCGATGGGGCATTCACCCCATCGCTATGCCTGTGTGCAACTGTGATATTCAAGTTGCACCCTATTGACCCGCCATAACGCGCCCATTTTTTTCCGATATGACACACCTGTATCATGAGTAAAGCACCCCTCATCGAATTGAACGGGCTGACGAAGACCTATGGACTGGGCGACGCGGCGTTTCAGGCGTTGAAGGGGGTCGATCTGACGATTCGGAAGGGGGAGTTTGTGGTGATCATGGGGCCGAGTGGGTCGGGGAAATCGACGCTGATGAATGTGCTGGGTTGTCTGGATACACCGACGAGCGGGCATTACTTGTATGAAGGCATCGCGGTGGAGACGCTGGATGCGGATCAGCGTTCGTTGCTGCG
>JBIIUD010000225.1:0-5415 GCA_044340175.1 Verrucomicrobiaceae bacterium | reverse complement strand
ATTAAATCGCTGCCCATGAAATTGCTGCCGGGTTTGTTGCTACTGTTGTCGTTGTTTTCGGTGATGCCGGGACAAGGGGCTGATTTTTCGTTTCGTGAACAGACGATCGATGCGGAAATCGGGATTGGTTATGGCATCGCCGTTGAGGACGTGAATGGGGACAAACAACCTGACATTCTGCTGGCGGACAAAAATCAGTTTGTTTGGTATGAGAATCCGTCATGGACAAAGCATGTGATTACAGAGGCCCTGACGGACCGGGACCATGTCTGCATCGCAGCGCGGGACATCGATGGCGATGGCAAGTGTGAGATCGCTGTAGGCGCCGAGTGGAATCCGGGGGACACCGAAAACAGTGGGGCCGTGATCTATTTGATTCCGCCGGAAGATCGGACTCAGAAATGGCACCCGGTAAAGCTTTCCCATGAGCCGACGACGCATCGGATGCGCTGGATGCGAAACTTGGCGGGCAAGTATGATTTGGTCGTCTTGCCACTGCATGGTCGTGGCAATGTGAAGGGAGAAGGGGCGGGCGTGAAGGTGCTAGCTTATCATAAACCAGAAGATCCTACACAACCATGGCCGACGACGCTGGTGCATGGCACGATGCACATGACCCACAATTTGGATGTGATCTCCAATGGTGCGGTGGAACCCGAGGAACTGCTGCTCGGGGGGCGGGAGGGCATTGTTCGACTGATACAGACAGAGTCCGGTTGGAAGGAGCGCTGGATCACGCGCCATACGGTGGATAAACCAGAACTGCAGGGCGTGGGGGAAGTGAGAATGGCAGCCCTGGGTGGGGGCAAAGTCTGTGTGACGGCGATTGAACCCATGCATGGCAACCAACTGGTGTTGTACATGCCGCCTGCCAATGGGCCCAAAGATGGCGAGTGGGAGCGAGTGGTGATCGATGATACTCTGGTGGACGGGCACGCCTTGGCGAGCCGGGATGTGCTAGGCATGGGCAGTCGGCAGATCGTGGTGGGCTGGCGCTCGGCGCAAAAGGTGGGGCCAAGGGTGGGCATCAAGCTATGGTGGACTACCAAGGAGGACGGCACGGGTTGGCAGAGCGCGCTGTTGGATGACAATACCATGGCCTGTGAAGACCTCATGATTCGTGATCTGAATGGAGACGGTAAGCCTGAGGTGGTGGCGGCGGGAAGACGGACGAAGAACGTCAAGATTTACTGGCAGGAGTGACCTGATCTGAGCTGCGGTGTTTTTTATCTTGATCGAAAGGTTGCTCCTATGGTTTCGTTCTCCTCTGTCTGATCCATGCCACCCGCATTAGCGCTGGCAAAACAGTCGTCCGTCAAATCTGAACTTACTGAACTCATGAACTCGCTCCAATCCAATTCATCGCGCCGCCGTTTCTTGGGCGGTTCCCTGGCCAGCGCAGCTGGTCTCGCCACTATGTCCACCTGGAGCCGCGCCGCCGGTGCCAACGGAGACGTCCGTGTGGCGGTCATCGGATTCAAATCACGTGGCAAGGGCCACATTGGAAGCCTGTTGAAAATCCCTGGCGTCCGCCTGGTGGCTTTGTGTGACGTGGATAGTGCGGTGCTTGATGGACAGGTCGCCGAACTGGCGAAGAAAAACATCAAGGTGAAGGCTTACAAGGACTTCCGCGAGTGCTGCGCAGATCCTGACATCGACGCGATCACGATTGCGACACCCAACCACAGTCACACGCTGATCGCGATGACAGGCATTGCGAATGGCAAGCATGTCTATGTCGAAAAGCCAGTTTCTCACAACATTTGGGAAGGGCGTAAATTGGTCGAAGCGGGGGCGATTGCTGAGAAGAAAGGACTCGTGGTGCAACACGGGATGCAGCGTCGTTCCGATTTGGGCTGGGCTGCGGTGATGGACTGGGTGAAGGAAGGGCACATTGGCAAGACCACCCTCAGCCGCGGGATCAATTTCAAAGCACGTCAGAGCATTGGCAAGGTCCCCGCACCGGTGGCTCCGCCCGCCACAGTGGACTACAAACTGTGGTCAGCCCCACGCACCGAGATGCCGGTGAATCGCGAAAAATTCCACTACGACTGGCATTGGCAGTGGGCCTATGGCAATGGTGACATTGGAAACCAAGGGCCGCACCAGCTTGACGTGGCCCGCTGGGCGCTGGGTAATCCGGCGTTGCTACCGACACGGGTGATGAGCTTTGGCTCCCGCTGGGGTTATGATGATGATGGCCAGACCGCCAACAATCAGATGGCCTATTACGACTACGCGGGTGGCACGCCTTTGCTTTTTGACAATCGTGGGCTGCCGATGAAGGACATGAATTGGGCCAAGGGCTTCGAGCCAGTGTTCCGGATCAATGGCAAGACGGGGGCTCCCCGGATTGGGAATGTGATTCACTGCGAAGGCGGATTTGTGGCAGAAGCCAAAGCTTACGACAACGATGGCAAGGCGATCCACAAGTTTGACAACTTCCAAGATGGGCCTGACCACATGCTCAATTTCATTGAATCCGTTCGGGCGGGCAAAATCACCAAAGATGTGCTGCACGTCTCTCACGGTCACCACGCGGCTGCTCTGGCGCATCTGGCCAATGTTTCTTACCGCCTTGGCAAACAATTGAGTGTGGATGAAGTCAAAGAGCGTCTCGCGGGAAGCAAAGGGGCCGAAGAGACCATCGCCGACTTCATGGCTAACCTTGAGGCCAATAAAATCGACCTCACCAAGGATCTGCCCACCGTTGGACCATGGCTAGAGTTTGATCCCGCCACTGAGAAGTTTGTGGGTGAGTTTGCCGCAGAAGCGAACAAACTGGCTCAGGAAGAGTATGCTGCTGGTTTCGATTTGCCTAGCATCGGCTGATCTGAGACGGGCGTGAAGCTCTGAAGCGCTTAAAACCCCGACCGCCGCACTGAGATGTGGGCGGGCGGGGTTTTTTTTGACGTGCAGCATGTCTGAAATGACAGGGAGGTCGGTGCCTATGCTTTTTAGCGTTATTGACATTCCCTAAATTTTCTGAATTTTGGATTGACTGAAGGGTGGAAATTGGGATGAACTAGAGACGATTCTCCCGAATTTCTGCACGGAATCAGTCACGCTTGACGTTTTGGATTGTTGCCCTTGGTGTTTGGCAGCAATTTTGCTTCAAAAATGACAAGAAATGTGCCGGAAGTAAGCTAGAGTCGCACTCCTCCCCGAATCCAAAAGCGGGAAGAGGAGCTGCAGTATTCCTTTTGGAAAGAATTTATCGATGTTAAACATGGAATTGGATGGAGGCATTAAGATCTACCTGAGGGAGATCGGCAAAACAGATTTGCTGACCCCTGATCAGGAGGTCGAGCTGGCTGAACGAATCAAGCGTGGTGATCCAGAAGCGCGCTCGCACATGATCCGGGCTAACCTGAGGCTGGTGGTAAAAATCGCCCAGGATTACGCGAATTATGGGCTGCCATTGCTGGATTTGATCTCCGAAGGAAATATCGGCTTGATGAAGGCGGTGGAACGGTTTGACCCCAATAAAGGCGGCAAGCTCTCGACTTATGCGGCTTGGTGGATCAAACAGTCGATCAAACGCGCGTTGGCCAATCAATCGAAGACGATTCGCCTGCCCGTCCACATGGTGGACAAGATCAGCAAAATGCGCCGGGTGGCGATGTCCATGAGTGAGGAACTCGGGCGTGAACCCACGGATGATGAGTTGTCGGAAGAGATCGGCATTGACCGTGCCAAACTCTCCCAGTTGAAAGTGGCTTCCATGCGACCTGCTTCGTTGGATGCTCCGATCAGTGAGGATGATAGTACGGAGTTTGGTGAAATCGTCGGTGACGAGAGTGCCCAAACACCGTTCGAACTGCTCAGTCACAAGAACATGCATGGGCAGCTTGATGGCTTGTTGACCGTCTTGGATGAGCGCGAACGCAAGATCATTGACGCACGATTTGGTCTGAATGGCCAAAAGCCGCGCACCTTGGAAGAGGTGGGCCAGGAGTTTGGGGTGACACGGGAGCGGATCCGCCAGTTGCAAAACATTGCGCTACGGAAGCTGCGGCGTGCTCTTCAGAAAAAGGAAGATCCGATTCCCAAGGCTCTGCGCAACGCGGGGTCGAAGAAAAAGAAGAAAGCTCCACCGCCAGAGGACTTGGACATCGATATCGATTGAAGCCTGCGGGATCTCGATTTGTGAACGTTAACTTTCCGCTGCAAAGCCGTATCTTACTCGCATGAAGTCGCTGACTGAGGCGATGGACGCGTTGGTTCACATCCTGGGCCTGCGCGGTGATGGGGTCGAAGCATCTGACAAGGTGCTCGGGGTGAATGTGATTCATGATCCGGCCATGGAAGCGTGGCGGGAGCGACTGACTCTGGTGCATTGGAATCGAAGTGCCGCACAGGCTCTCGAGGAGCATGGGTTTAAGGTGAACCGTGAGGAGGCGGTGACGGGAGGCCGCTATGCGCAGGTTTGGGTCCTACCGGACCGCCAGAGGGAGTGTCAGTTGGGCGATTTGGCGCGAGCCTGGGAGCAAGTGAATGACGGCGGTCTGCTGGTGGTCTCTGTGCGCAATGATTGGGGAGCAAAACGGCTTGAGGACCAGTGGAAAGAGGTAGTTGGAGGTGGCGTGGAAACCTATTCGAAGCATCATTGCCGTGTGTTCGTGACGGTGAAGAAGGGGGCTTGGAATGAGGCCAAGATCGCCGCATGGCGTGAAGGGGCGGCCATTCGAAGGATGGTTGATACGGGCTACTGGTCACGCCCAGGATTATTCAGTTGGGAGAAAGCGGACATGGGTTCACGCATGTTGGCCTTGGCATTGCCGTTGACGCTCAAGGGGGCTGGGGCGGATCTGGGGGCTGGCTGGGGTTGGCTGAGCATGGAGGTCCTGAAGCGCTGTGCTGACATCACCTCACTGGATGCTTTCGAGGTAGATGCCCGTGCTCTAGAGTCTGCGCGGCGGAATCTGGGCAATGTCTTGGTGCCAGTGCGGCCAAAGTTGTTCTGGAAGGATGTGACGACGGGTGTGGGCCGGGCGGTTTATGATTTCATCGTGATGAATCCGCCTTTTCATGAAGGCAGGGATGCTGAGCCGGGATTGGGACTGAAATTCATCACTGCGGCGGCCACGGCGCTCAAGCATGATGGCGAACTCTGGATGGTGGCAAACAAGCAGTTGCCTTATGAGGTGCTGCTGGAAACGTTGTTTGATCAGGTCACACTGGTGGCTCAGCGCGACGGGTTTAAGGTTCTTCATGCGATAGGCGTGAAGAGCAAGGTGCACGCGGTGGCTGGCAAACGTGGTCAAAGGCGGCCGCGTCGTTGATCCTGGGTCAGAGGTTGGAAGTTGAGCAACTCCAGTTCGACGATGTGGCGTTTTTCGGGTTGAACCTCAACGACAGTGATACTCCCGTACTCGATATTGAAGTGAGCGGTGCGGGAAAGGGGCAAGTCAA
>JBIIUD010000224.1:0-5418 GCA_044340175.1 Verrucomicrobiaceae bacterium | reverse complement strand
GATGAAATCGGTGTCATTTTCAAGAGCACCCCCGGTCCCGGCACGAATGTGGGCGCAGGAGGTTATTTTACCTTCTACATCCCCGAAGGCACACAGGTGACAGGCGTGGCGTACGGCACCATCAGCAGCAATGGCAACTTTATCCCCACGCCCCTAAGGCAACCCGCGCCCATGCCGTTGGGCAGCGGTTCGATTGCTGCTGAAACCACCAGCGCTTTGGCCAATTTGAATTTAGGCCCCAATATCCTAGGCCAGTCCGCCCAAGCAACCGCCTCCAATGGCCAGCATAATGGCACTCTCGCGGGGGTGTATGGCGACCTCGGAATTTTTTACTCGACGGATTCTGACACGGTCTGGCGGTCCTTCGAAACCTCAGGTGGTTTTGATGGCAATCCGGCCACGCAAGACAATGTGCTCACAACGAATAGCGGCGACCCCATCATGCCCAGCAATCGTTGGGATGCTGCCCAACTCATGGCCTTCGGCATGCGCCACCCAGCGGCTCCCTTCATTGACCCCGATGGTCGGGGCAACGCGCCTTGGGGTCTTGCCAGCCCTGTGGCAGGCCCTGAAAGCGGATATGCGTGGTGTTTCGATCTCGATGCCTGGCGGTCAAATCCCAATCACCCACAACGCATGCGCCGTTCCATCCGTGTTGGGCCCTGGCAGCGCATCCGCTATCCAGGCAGCACGGCGGCCAAAGACAGTCCCGGCCTCAGTTCCAACGTCAATGGCCTTGCCATTGAAGATGCCAGCACCCTGGGTGTCGAAGTCAATGCCACCACGCCACTGCCCCCCACGCTCGATTGGAACGACGGAAACAGTCCAAAGGCCCTTCGCTTGTCCTATGGCGAGCTCATCCTGGGACGCTCAGAATACGGTCGTGTCAGACTCAAACTGCTCGCCTCTGCGGGTGAGCCCGACTCACCTTTTGACGCCCAAGGAGGTATCCCCCTCAACTCAGATGTCTCCGGTGGAGATGCAGGCGGCAGCAGCAACGGCAAAGACCACACCTGGCGCTACATCACCTCTTCGCCCCTGTCCATCCAGACCCACTCCCACTTTCAGAAAACGTTTGTCAAGACGCCTGTCCAGATCGGAGAAACCTCCCACTTTGACCTTGTCGTTCTCAACTCAGGCGCAGGACCCATGAGCAATGTGGTCGTGAGTGACCCCCTGCCTGCGGGATTGAAATTCGTCAGCGCCTCAGAGCCGCCCGTCAGCACCAATCCTTTGCGCTGGAATTTGGGCACCCTTCCCAGTCAGGGTTTCCGCCGCATCCGCGTGGCATATACGGCCACTAGCCTCGGCACACGGTTCAACGTTGCCCAAATGAACTGGCAAGGCGGAACGCGCAGCGCAATGGACAGCGTGGACATCACGACCGAAGGCCAGCCACCAACTCCAGCGACTCTGTCAGTTGGCAACCTTTTGTTTTCGGACTCCAATGCCAACAATCGCGCTGACCCTGGTGAGGGTATCCCCAATATGGAGATCCTCCTGTATCATGGCGACGACCGTCCTGGCATCGACCCTCCGCATGCCACACAAACCACGAGTCCAAACGGACACTACCTCTTCACTGGTCTGGAGCCTGGCGAGTACAAGCTCCACCTGCCCGCACATCTTTTCCAACCCGGCCAGCCATTGAGCGGAAGATTCAGCCTCCCCGGTGTCAGGGCATCGTCGGATGACGATGCGGGTGAGGATAGCGAGGAAGCACCGGAACCCTGGGTCACCGGCATTTCCTCACGTGAATTCATCCTCACTGAAGGCGCCGCGCCCACACAATTCATGTACGAAACCGGCTTCCAATCATCATCGGATGATGCCGATGACGCCAACGTGGACCTCACGATCGACATGGGTCTGTTCTTCGCTGTCGGTATCGGGAACCATGTTTTCATCGATGCCAACCGCAACGGAAAAGCAGATCCCGGAGAAGGCCATGATGGGGTCACCCTAGAACTCTATCCAGATGGAACCGCTCCCGGAACTCACCCACCTCTAGCCACGACCACCACCCGAGACGAAGGCTTCTACACCTTTTTTGGCATCCCATCGGGTCTCTACCGTATTCACATCAGCAAAGAAATGTTCACTGTGGACACCCCACTCCAGGGCATGGTTAGCATTCCAGGCAACATCGCCGGAGATGACGATGTGGGTGACGATGCCGATGACTTTGGCGACCTCTCACAAACCGGTGTGACTTCAAAGCTCATCAGCGTTGGCATCGGAACTGCACCCACAGCAAGCACCGGTGAGACAGGGAGGCGATCTAGTTCCGATGACCACATCGACGCGGTCATCGACCTCACCGTGGACTTCGGTTTCGAGCGCCCCCTCAAGATCGGCAACATGGTCTTCAATGACCTCAACCGAAATGGGCGCTTTGATACCGGTGAAGGGTTGGAGGGGATTCTGCTGCAACTGTTTCGTTCAGATCAACAGCCCCTCACACATGCACCAGTAGCCGAAACCGTAACCAATGCGCAGGGGCGATACGAATTCGGCTTCTTGTATCCAGGTGACTATTATGTGTTGGTGCCACCCCGAGAGTTTGACGTTGGTCGGCCACTCGCAAACCATGAGTCCGTCCCAGGTCATACCCCACAGCAAGATGACGACCTTTCAGAAGACGGCATTGATGTTCCACGCCCACGGACTCATGGCATCAGAAGCCATGTCTTCCCGCTCCTCCCCTCTCAGGCCCCGACTGATGCTCAGTATGAGACGGGCGCTTTTTCAGGAACCGATAATTCAGACGACGCCAATGGGAACCTCACCATCGATTTCGGCTTCCGCTCACGTGACCCACTCGAGGTAGGCGTGGGCAACCTTGTTTTCTTTGACGAGAATGAAAATGGCAAGGCCGATTTCGGTGAAGGCGTGGCAGGGGTTTGGGTGCAACTCTTTGCCGAGGGAGCCGATCCGCTCACTGATTCCCCCCTGGCGGCTCTCGTCACTGATACCGACGGTCTCTTCCTCTTCCGTGGTCTCATTGAGGGCGCTTACTTCCTGCACATTCCCGCCTCCGAATTCCAGCTCGGCAAACCCCTCGCTGGCTTCCTCTCCAGCCCAGGTGCGGGCCAGGACTGGGGCATTGACGATGACTTTGACGAAAACGGCATCGATTCCCCGCAGCCTTGGCTCTCCGGCATCAGCACCTCCCGCTTCTACCTCGCCCCCGACTCCGAACCTCTCAACTCCTGGGGTGAATGGGGCCTTGGGCTCGACGCTGACGATGCTGATGATGATAACGCCGACCTCACCATCGACTTCGGCTTCACCACCCCTGTCTCCGTCGGCAACCTCGTCTTCCTCGACGCCAACAGCAATGGCCGAGCGGATCCTGGCGAAGGCGTCCCCGGCGTCACCGTCCAGCTCTTCACCGCCCTGGCCCAACCCCTGTTTGATACGCCTCTGGCTCAAACCACCACCGACACTGACGGCCGTTACCTCTTTTCCGGTCTCAGCTCTGGCAACTACCTCATTCACATCCCCGCCTGGATGTTCGCTTCCGGTGCTCCTCTCGCCAACCGCATCAGCCTGCCCGGCACCACCACCGGTGATGACAACACCAGCGAAGACGGCATCGACAATCCCCAAGCCACGGCCTTCGGCATCAGTTCGGGCACAGTCTCACTTTACCCCGGCCTCGCCCCCGCAGGCTCCGCCGAATCCGGCTTCGATGCCGCCTCTGACGATGCCTCCGACACCCACACCGATCTGACTATCGACTTCGGCTTCTCCATCCCCGCCACCCTCGGCGGCCTCGTCTTCCACGACCTCAACGGCGACGGCCTCCACCAGCCCAACGGGGCCGATGGCCAACCTTTCACGGCTGACGACGAACCCGTCCTACCCTTTGTCCCCGTGGAAATCTGGCACACCGGCAGCGACCGCCTCCTCGGCGGCGGTGACGACCTGCTCATCGACACCCTCGAAACCCAGTTCGACGGCTCCTATCTGCGCGAAGGCCTCAGCACTGGCACCTACTACGTCCGCATTCCCGAGGGCGCCTTCGCCCCCAGCGGTGCTCTCGCCGGTCTGCCCGTCATCTCCCCAGTGCGCAGCACCCTGGACAATCAAACCCCCGGGGACAACAACGGAGCCCAACCTGCCGGACGCGCCACCGCCGCGCTCTCCCCCGTCATCGCCCTGGCACCGGAGGAGGTGGACACCAGCGTCGGCTTCGGCTTCATGGCCACCGTTCACCCCCTCACCTGGCCCGCCTGGCAGCTGCGCAACGGCAGCCTCGCGGACACCACCTTTGCAGGCAACCCAGACGGTGACGCCTACTCCAACCTCCTGGAGTTTGCCTTCGGGTTGGATAGCAAAACCGGCGTCGCTCCCCGTCCGCCCGTGCGCATCGAGGTGGATCCGGCCACCCAGCGCATCGACCTGTGCGTTGACCGCGTCACCGGCACCACCGGATTGAGTTTCACGGTGCAACTCCTCTCCGACCTCGCCACCAGCCCAGGCGGTTGGGTTGAGGCACAGGGTCTCACCCCCGTCATCACCCAACGACCCAATCAAACCGAGGAGGTGCGCTACCAAGACATCGCCTCCCACCCTGCAGTGGTCGGTAGCCAGGGCTTCGCGCGCTTGGTGCTGAGTCTGGATGCGGACCTCAATGGCGAACCAGAAGCTGTGCAACGCTCCGAGACTGTCGGCTGGAGTCGCTTGACCCTCGGCACCCATCTGCAAACGCTCGGCCACAGCTTCGCCCCCACCTCCCGGTTCACCGCCCTTGTCGGTGCGGTCAATGGCACCGCCCTCGACGTGACTGCCGCCCTCAATGGCGCCACTCCCGCCAGCTTGCTCACCCAGGGCGCTGAGCATTACCTTGAAGTCCTCACGGGAGCGCACGTCGGGCACCGCCTGGAACTCAACGAAAGCGCGACGGCTATCGCGCTCGGCAGCTTGGTGCTAGACACCGCCCACCTCCGCAACACCCTGAACGGCGGCGCACCCGACACGCTCGCAGGTGCCCGCATCGCCCTGCGCCAGCACCTGACCCTTGGAGAGATCGCTGACCGCACCCGGTTTGCCGCCACCAACAATGCCACGACGGCTGACCGCGTCATGCTCTTTGATCCGGCCACCTCCGCCTTCCAGGGCTACTGGTTGTTCCACTTCGGTGGTAACCCCCGCTGGGTCCGTCAAGGCGACGGCTCACTGGCCAACCAAGGCAGCTTGGTCATACCACCCGGTCTCGGTCTTTTCGTTCAGCCACGTACCCGGCCCGTAACCGTCATTCTTCGTGGTCTCGTGCGCGATCACGCCTTCGCCCGGCCTCTTGTGCGAGGACCCAGTCTCTGCGCAACGGGTTGGCCGATGACGCTGACGCCCAACACCGCCAACATGACAGCGGCGGCAGGGTTCACCGGCGCGACCAGCGCCACTCAGGCG
>JBIIUD010000292.1:0-4760 GCA_044340175.1 Verrucomicrobiaceae bacterium | reverse complement strand
TGCTCGGCAATAGCGACACACTGCTCATCACTCGGATCGCAGCCACTGGCTTCGGACTTTTCAGTGGTCTCTTTATTGCCAACATCTTCCCCGCGGCCTTCGATGTTGTCGCCTCGGAGGCCCGCGCCACCGCCGTTGGCCTGCTGAACTTCTGCGGTGCCATCATGTCCGGCTTCGCCACGCTGTTCGGCGGCATGTGGAAGCAGACACTCGGCATTGACCGACTGCTGAGCTTCACCGCGCTCGGCTACCTCGTGGCGGGAGCGGCGGTCATCATCGGCATCCGCTACTTGTTTGCTCGTGATCATCACACTCAAAATTCAATCCCATGAGAAAAACAGCCGCTCTAGCTATCGCCACCTTCTTTGCGGTCGCCTCGGGTTTGCCCGCCCAAAGCGCAGCCCTAGAAGCCAAGCCAACGCCCACTCACCGCATCCCGCTTTGGCCAGGCCATGCACCGGTTGGTGATGGCAAAACTGAAGTCTGCATCAAGGAACTCGAAGTCTTCCTTCCGCCTGCGGATAAGGCGAACGGTGTCGCCATCGTGCTCTGCCCTGGCGGCGGTTATATCCGCCACGTCACCGACCGCGAAGGTTATCCCATTGCCCAATGGCTCAATGAGCACGGCATCGCTTGCGTCATCCTGGAGTATCGCCTGCCGGAGCTGCGCCATCAGGTGCCGCTGCTCGATGCCCAACGCGCCATCCGCCTCACTCGCGCGAAGGCCGCCGCCTGGAAGATCGATCCGCAGTGCATCGGCATCCTCGGCTTCTCCGCCGGCGGACACGTCGCCTCGACCGCGCTCACGCATTTCAATGCGGGCGATCCTGCCTCCGAGGATCCCATTGAGCGACTGAGCTGTCGCCCCGATTTTGGTTGGCTGGTCTATCCCGTCGTCACCATGGGTGAGTTCACGCACACTGGCTCCAAAGAGAAACTCCTTGGTCTCAACGCCGCGCCGGACCTCGTGCGGTTCTACTCGAACGAACTGCAGGTCGCCGCCAGCACGCCGCCCACCTTCCTCGCCCATGCCATCGACGACAAACCGGTGCCGCCCGAAAACAGCCGCCAGTTCGTGGCCGCGCTGAAGCAGCACAACGTGCCCGTCGAACTCCTCGAACTCCCCAGCGGTGGTCACGGCCTCAACGGCTGCAAAGGCCCGCTCTGGGAGCAGTGGAAAGCGGCCGCTCTTGCATGGCTCGCTGTGCAAAAACTCATTCCGCCCGCTGCCTTGTGAATCATTTGTCACACTGTCATGAAATCCGAGCTACCCAACAATGCTTCCATGATGAATCGCAGGCAGTTCATCGCTACGACCGGATCTCTCGCGATGTCGGCGCAGCTCGGACTCGCGGCTTCTTCGTCGAACGTCATCACGACCGAGAACGCGAAGCCTGGCACGCGCGACTGGATGCTGACCAAGACAGGCGTCGATCCGAAGACGAAATATCGCTGCCCGTGGATCGAAGGTTACTGCTCACGGACGAGTGTGCGAGCCGGCGAGAAGGTCAGCTTTCATGTCAGCACGAATCCGCCTTCACCGTTCACGATCGAGATTTACCGAACTGGCTACTACGGCGGCGCTGGCGGTAGGCACGTCTTGAGCCTCGGCTCGTTCAAAGGCGTGACGCAGCCTGATCCACCCATCGGCCCGAATCGTTTGCGCGAATGCCAGTGGGAAGCCTGCACGGAGATCACGATTCCAGACGATTGGGTGAGCGGCGTGTATGTCGGCAAGCTCACTGCCGAGCGCGATGGCTGGCAGAGTTACGTCATCTTCATCGTGCGCGATGATCGCCGTGCCGACTTTCTTTTCCAATGCTCCGACACCACCTGGCAGGCCTACAACCGCTGGCCGGATCAGTTCGCGCTCTACGACGATGGCAAGGACCAGTGGTATTGCGGTCCCGGCGTGGATGTGAGCTTCGACCGGCCCTACGGCAAGTATTGCCAGATCCTCAACGCGCCGCTGTCCACCGGCTCAGGCTCATGGTTCCTGTGGGAGTTTCCGTTCGCCTACTGGATGGAGGCGCAGGGTTACGACGTGAGTTACATCTCAAATCTCGACACACACGCCGACGCGAAAGGCCTGCTGCGGGCGAAAGGCTTCCTCAGCATCGGTCACGACGAATACTACTCGATGGAGATGTATGACCAGCTCAAGGCAGCCGTCGCCGCTGGAGTGAACGCCTGCTTTTTCTCCGGTGACACCTGCTGGGGCCGCATCGATCCACGCCCTTCATCAAGCGGCGCCCCCAATCGCATCTTCGGCCGCATCGACGCTTTTGGTCCGCGCCTTCCCGGCGGCGATTGGGCGGGGGCGGACAAGTTTCCGTATCGAACACCGAGTGAAGCCGACCTCATCGGCGCGCGCAATGCACCTCCTGTCACCGGTGGCGGCCCATGGGTTTGCTCAATGCCGGACCACTGGATCTTCGCGGGCACCGGCATGAAAAAAGGTGACGGCATTCCCGGTCTTGTCGGCTGGGAATGGATGGGAATGCCCGCCGATATTCCTGGACTCGAAGTCGTGTCCACCGGCAAGACCCAGAACGGCGTCAAGGGTCCGAAGGGCCAGGGAGTTTACACCGCGACGATCTATCCAGGCCCAAAGAAGAACATCGTCTTCAACGCCGCCACCTGCTGGTGGGGCGATGGTTTGTCCGCACCACCCGGCTATGTGAGGCCCAAGGTTTACACCGAGCCCAAAGGCGTGGACTCGCGCGCGCAACGCATCACGTCGAACATCCTTGATCGCATCAAACAAAGCTCGCACGTCTCATGAGCGAACCCATTGTCTATCTGAACACCGGATTCCTGCCTGCCTCACAGGCGAAGCTGAACATCTACGATCTCGGCATCGTGCTCGGCGCGACACTCACCGAGATGACACGCACGTTTCGGCATCAGCCGTATCGTGCCGAGGATCATGTCGCGCGGCTGTATCGCTCGCTGAAGTATTCCGGCATCGCGGTTCCATTGTCGCAAGGGGAGATGCTGTCGCGAACCAACGAACTGGCCGCAGCCAACTGCAAACTGCTGCGGCCAGACGAGGACATCGGCATCGTGCATTTTGTCACACCGGGCGAGAACGCGCTCTATGCCGGCAGTGCCGGTGCGGTAGGTCCGCAGACTCCGACGATTTGCATCCACTCGTTCCCGCTGCGCTTCAGTATGTGGCGGCACTTGTTTGTCGAGGGCGCGCATGTCGTCACACCATCCATCCGCCACATCCCGCCGCAGTGCATCGAGCCGAAGATGAAGAACCGCAGCCGCCTGCACTGGTTCCTCGCCGACAAGCAATCGCAGGCCGTCGATCCGCGCGCGATCACGCTGCTGCTCGATCTCGATGGCAACGTCACCGAGTGCGCTGGCTCAAACTTCGTCATCATCAAAGGCAACACGATCATCACACCCACCACGCGCAACATCCTCTGGGGCATCAGCCTGCAAACCGTGAAGGAACTCGCGCAGCAGATCGGCATGGAGTTCATCGAAAAAGACTTCCAACCCTACGACGTGATCAACGCCGACGAAGCTTGGCTCACCACCACGCCTTACTGCCTCGCCCCCTGCACCAAGATCAACAATATCCCCATCGGCGATGGCAAGCCCGGTCCGTGGTTCAATGCCATGCAGCAAGCCTGGAGCCAGCGCGTCGGCATGGACATCGAAGCGCAGGTGATGCAACCGGACCCGTGACGCTTATGAAAACGACTCTCCTCATCTTCACCGCCCTGCTGTTGGCCCCGCTGGCAGCCCTTCATGCCGAAGCACCTAACCCCGGCAACTATTCCGCCGAGAAGTTCGAAGTGCGTGCAACTCGCGGCAACAAAGCCGCGATGCGCGATGGTGTGAAGCTCTCTGTCGATGTGGCGCAACCCAAGACCGAGGGACGCTTCCCGGCGATCTTGATCATCACGCCTTACAGCAACAATCCCGGCTTTCAAAAGCGCGCGGCATGGTTTGCGAAGCGTGGCTACGTCGTCGCGGTGGCGGACTCGCGCGGGCGGTTTGATTCGGAGGGGACCTGGGATCCGTTTGATCCGAAGCACAAGACGGATGGCTATGATCTCGTCGAGTGGCTGGCGCATCAGCCGTGGTGCGATGGCAAGGTGGGCATGATGGGCCTGTCCTACATGGGCTGGACACAGTGGTGGACGGCCACGCAGGCTCCGCCGTCGCTGAAGTGCATCGTGCCGGAGGTCGCCCCGCCGGATGCGATGTTCAATGCGCCATATCAGAATGGCGTGCTCGTTTCCTGGATGGTGGACTGGGGCGGCGCAAACGCAGGGCGCGTCGGCCAGACAATGGGGCCGGGGCCTTACGGCGGGTTTGCCTCGGAAGAGCGGCGGCTCGCGGATTACATGCAGTTGCCGTATGTGAAACTCAATGAGCTGCGTGGCGCGATGGATGCGCCGTGGTTTGAGAAGTGGATTCGCGGCAACACATCCTCCGATCCGTATTGGCAGGGCATCGCTTATCAGAAGTCGGAAGAGTATGCGAAGGTCGTGGTGCCATCACTCGCGGCCACAGGCTGGTTTGATGCCGACTTCCCTGGCGCACCGATGAACTATCTCGCCATGAAGCAACACGGTGCGAACGCCGATGCACGGCGTCCGCGCATGGTCATCGGCCCTTGGCAGCACATCATCAACACCAGCCGCAAGCTCGGTGCCTTCGACTACGGCGAGCAAGCGATCATCGACTGGGACGGCTATGTCTGCCGTTGGTTCGACCACTGGCTCAAAGGCATCGAC
>JBIIUD010000223.1:0-5446 GCA_044340175.1 Verrucomicrobiaceae bacterium | reverse complement strand
TTCCGCCACCCCGTGCTCCAGCAGATTCTTCAAGCCCTGCGCGGTCGTTTCGAACGTCATCAACCCGTGGTTCAGTCGCAACGCACTCTCAATGTCCAACTGCGACACCGCTCCGGCCGGTTTGTTGAACGACACCGCCCCCAGCGGCGGCCGCTTTCGGATGCCATTGGCCAAATCGTCCGTCACGGCACCCACGGGGGTGCGCAGACTGCCCGCATGAACCAGTGAGACGAGTGCCGTTGTCTCGCCGCCCACGGCGGCGCGCAGCCTTGCCAAATTCGCATCCGCAACCAAGTTCCCCAGATTGGTTTCTTGGCGCCCCACCGCCGTTCCGCCCTCCAAATGCACCGCCGTGTAGCCCTGCACGTTGTTCTCTTTCTGCGTCCAGACCGCCCGCACCGCGTTGGTCAATGCGGTCACGGCCGCCCCCTTGGTTCCTGGCGCAAAGGCAGTGCCCGATAGCGCTTCCGGTGTCACGCTCCAGGCCGCGGCCGCATTCGCTGGGGTCACGGCTTGCAATCCATTTTCACCCGCATGGTTCGGCAGGTTTTCCACAATCAGCCTGCCGTCCAAATCAAAGTCAATCACAAGGCGCCCTAACTGGCTGAACTCGCCGCCTGTGCTGACGATCAGGAGCGGCTCACCGAGTTGATCCTGCGTGACCACTGGATAGTCTCCTGCATAACTCGGAACCCCTGCCGCCACGATCACATCGACACCACGAAGCTTTGTCGCAAGTTCACGCTCAAGCAGCGGATCACGCAGGTGCGACAACAGGACCGTCTTGTTGACACCTTCATCCTGAAGCTCGTCAAGCCACGCTTGCACCTGGGCGGCGAGCAAGGTCAGATTCTGTTGTGTGGTCCCAGCCACGACGGTTCCACTCGGCTCGCTGAGATCCGCCAGCAGTTGCGTCGTCACCCCGATCAGACCGATCCTCTCCCCGCCCTTCTCGACCACCGTGACCGGAGCCAAACGCCCTTTCAGCGATCCTGCCAACGGGACCAGCGAGGTCGTTGCATCAAAAGGCACCGCGCTGAAACGGGCGTTGGCTGTGCTGTCCCCTGCAAAGGTGAGATTGGCGGCTAGGAACGGGAACTGCGCCCCCACCCAAGCCCCGTCTGCCTGAACGGCAGCGGTGAACAGCTCCGAGCCCAGATCCCACTCATGCACCCCGATGGCCGATGCATCGACGCCGATCAAATTCAGGAGCGCTATTTCCGGACGTCCCAGCGCTGTCTTTCCAACTGAAACCACCGCGTCAAGCGCAGAGTCCGACCCCGCATTCAAGAAGGCCCCTGGGATGAAACTGTCACCGCCCGCCACGATCAAGGTGTGGTTGTGTTCCGCAGCATAAGCTTCCGTCATGGCCGCCAGCAGTGGTGCCCGATCCAAGGCCGCTACTCCGGGTTCCTGATCCGCAAAATGCAGCAATTGAAGAGTGAATTGGTTGGAGGTCTGCGTCGCACCTGATCCAGGCGACCCCACATCAGTCCCAGTCGCTGCCTTCAAAGCATTGAAGACACCCACATCCGCCGCCACATATCGCGGTGCGACCACTCCCGACCTTGGATCCCATACCAGCGCATCGGCAAGGACTCCGCCACCGGAGACACCGGCCTGTCCACCCGCAGAAGAGCCGCCATTGGGAAGTTTGAAACCTCCTGCGGCATAGCTGAAGAAAAAGAGTTCGCGCCCGTTGTTGTCAAACAAGGCTACCCCGTCGTCTGCGTCCAAACCAGGAGCCCCAACGGTCTGCAGCACCTGCACCGTGGTGCCAATGCCCCACCACTCACGGAAGGCGATGGGATCGGCCGTCGTCACCACCACCGATTCACCCGCGGCGATGCTTGTGCCCGCAGGGAATGCCCAGGCCTGGCCTGTGGCGTAGGAGCGACTGTCATCGTCCCAAGTGAAGCCTGCCAGACTCACCGCGACCGTTCCGTGGTTGGTGATTTCGAAGTAGTCCGCAGCGCCCGCAACCGCCGTTCCGGACTGGATGGATTGAACCTCGGTCAACAACAGCGCGGGCGGCGGCAGATCGCCATCGTCCGTGACCGTGATCCCAAAGGCAGCCAACGAGGTGCCCGTAGCCGTCGCCGCAATCAGGACTTGCTGGCTGCCGTCCGCCAAAATATCATCGACGGCGGTCACATCAAAGGACACGCTTGATTGCCCTGCAGGGATCGTGATCGAAGCAGGCACGATCGCCTCACTGAGATCCCCAGAAACGAGGGTGACCACCAGATCGCTGGCGACATCGCCATAGCGTTTCAGGGTCCCCACCGCCGCCGGATTGACCGCCGTTTCAGCAAAAAGGGCGGGTGCCACCTGCAAACTCAGGAGCACTGGCGGATCGATGCCGTTTCCTGGAGTGGTGCCCGGCGAGCCCAAATCACCGCCGTTCACGGCCGTGATTGCGCCATTGATACCGACGCGCGCGGCGGCATAACGTGGTGCAGCCAAACCCGAGGCAGGTTGCCAAAGCAAGGCATCACTCGCCGCGCCACCTCCCGAACTCCCGGCATGACCGCCCAGCGAAGGCAGACCGCTTGCTCGCGTGAATCCACTTGGACCATAGCTGAAATAGAACACCTCGGCTCCAACAGCGTCATAAAGGGCCACGCCGTCATTTTGGCCGAGTCCAGGCGCACCGACCGACTGAATCACTCGCACACTCTCCGCAAGCCCCCACCAAGCGCGGAACGATGCCACATTCGCCGTGGTGAAGACCAGGGATTCCCCAGGGGCAATGCTCGTTCCAGCAGGAAGCGCCCAAGCCAAGGCCGAGGTGCGGTTGCGTCTTGAGTCATCCCAGGTGTATCCCGCCAAGGAGATCGTGGACGAACCGAAGTTGGTCAGCTCCCAGTAATCCGCCACTCCCGACGGTGCATTGCTGGTCTGACTGGATTGCACTTCGGTCAGCAGCAGACTGGACGGGGCGCGCACCTCGATGTTGATCGCCTCCACGGTGACGGCACCGTCATCATCCTCAACCACCGCCCGCAGACGATGGCTGCCGACAGTGGCTCCCGCCCAAAGGAATTCATAGGGCGGCGTGGTTTTTTGAGCGAGCGACGTCGCCCCATCAAAGAATTCAACTTTGACGATCGTGCCATCGGTATCGGTGGCCTCAGCCGCCAACAAGAAGGGCGTCGTTCCAACAAAGACATCCCCTTCATCCGGTGCGGTAAAGGTCAGCAGGGGTGCCTGATTTTCCAAAGGAGCGCCCTCAATCCAAAGCGGCGTCCAGGTGTCCCCCCCAGTCAGTTCGCCGCTCTCCAAACTGGGCCCAAAGACCTCCACCGCTGTCCCACTGCTGCTGGTGATCGCTTTGCCTTGGCCTTCATCCAAACCAAACCGCGCCACCAATCCTGCCGCAGTGACGACCGTAGAGTTTTTCGTCGCCACAATCTCCTGAGCCGAGCGCACAAAGTCCCACACCCGCACTTCATCAATGGCCCCGAAAAACGAACCCGCGCGCTGGGTCAAGGTGTTCATCGCCGCGCCAATCGCAAAAGCGTGCTGGCTATCATAGCGCGGCATCGCCCCGGGCACCGTCGCCCTAGAGCCGACCAGCACACCATCCAAATACAGGCTCCACAGACCCGCGACCCCATCATAAGTGACAGCGGCATGATACCACCGACCATTTTGAATGGGGTCATGGGTGCCATAGATCGGAAAGTTGGCGCCGCCTACGACCACCCCAGTGGTGGGAAACGCTTCAAAGTCAGCGGCGAGAAGACCGTCCGTGGTCACCCCAAAGAGATAATTGCAATCGGAGTTGTTGTTATCGCTCTCTCCCCTGCCCTTTGCCAGCAATGGCTGCACCGTAATGCCGCCACTGCCTGAGCTTGCGGTTGCCCCCGTCCCTTCCTTCCGAAACCAGCATTCCAGAGTCAGTCCTTTCGACGGTGGCCCTCCGACGCCGAACGCTGGCTCGACCACCAAGGTTCGTGCGTGTTCGGTCAGTCCATCCAAAAACAACGCCGTGTTATCGGGCACATTCAGCGGATCATAAGACACCCGCACACTCACCGGAGTGCTGCTCGGGGCCAGACCTTCGTTATCAGTCGCCCGGGCCTGATAGACGTAGTAGCCGCCCACCAAATTGCTCTCGGTGATCTCATAAGGCGGCTGGGTGATCTCGGCAATCAACCGATTGTTCCTGAAGAACTCCACCTTTGCCACCGAGCCATTGACGTCCGACGCTGCGGCACGCACCGTGAAAGCAGCGGGGTTGGTGAACGTTTGGCCTTGCGTTGGACTGGTCACCGTCACCTCCGGCAATTGTGGAGCTTCAAAAAAGGCGAAACTGAAAATCTCTTCAAAAGCGGAGCCGCCGTTCTCGAGCACCGGCAAGGTCGTTGCACTGACGATGTCCACCGCTTGCACCACCCAGTAGCCTGCGCTGTTCCATTCATAGGAAATCAAGTTGTCAGCCATGTTGCCCGAGCTGCCAGGACTGACCAGCAGCGTCCCGGTGTTGGGATTTTGACCCGGAATCGTCAGATGCCAGATCCCCGTGCCGACATTCGCCACGGAGTAAACCCCTCCCTTCACGGCCGTACTTCCATTATTTCGCACCCGGCCCATGGCCAGCAAGTGATCCTGGCCCACCTTGTTTTGCGGCACATAAACAAACGTCACCGGATCCTGCTCCGTTCCCGTTCCATTCGTTCCGTTGTCCTTGACCCTCAGGGTGAAGGTGCCATTCGCATTCGCGGTCGATGCGCCATAATTGTCTTCATTCTTCGCGTGATTGACCAGCAAAATGCCATTGGCAGAGGTCGCGTCCGCCGCGAAAGAACGCAGATCCAATTCATAAACACCGTTCGACGGATTCGTCAAATGCGTGCCCAACGTCAATCCAGGTGTGCCCGTGAGCCGGTCAACTCGGGCGCCATTCGCCCGACTGAAAATCCAGGCATTGCCACCGATCCACAGATTGTAGGGGAAATAGCCAAACGCCAAATTCACGTTCACCTCACCCCCGTTCTCGCCACTCGGCGGCACATACGCACCCGATGTCGCGAAGAAATAAGACGTGGGTTGGGAGTTGGCGGTCTCTGGCGAGGCCGCGACCGCGACACTCGCACGAAACGGTCCATAGGTGTCGCCGAATCCTCGGTTGTCGCGACCGTTCTGAGTCACCGACGAAATCACCGTTCCGGTCTCAAAGTCATTCTCGCGGAAGAAGGTGAGGGCAAAGTCTCCACGGTTAGATGACAGCCAAACCGGCTCCCATTTGAGCGTGCTGCCCGGCCCACGAAACATCGTGACTGAGGTGCTGGTGTTTAGGCTATCGTTTTGACGGATGGTCAAATTGCCAAACTCCGTCGTAGGCGGCGGGGGTGGCGGCGGCTCCTGCTGAGCGGCACTTTGACTGGCCACCGTTAGCCAAAGCAAGGAAAGCAAACCGGCCACCAGTGCCTGTTTAATG